>NZ_CP061703.1:2337500-2637500 GCF_014764305.1 Mesoflavibacter profundi | reverse complement strand
TTTATCACGCTCTAATTTTGGTCCGCCAAGTACATCTATTACATCTTGGTTAGTTACCTTAATGTTGTACTCTTCTTCCATAGCAATATTTTTTGCTGCGTGACGCACCATTTTTGCTATTTGTTTTTCTAATCCACGTACACCAGATTCGCGTGTGTAACCTTCAACTATTTTTTCTAACTGAGCTTTACCAATTTTTAAATCTTTATCACTTAAACCGTGTTCTTTTAACTGTTTAGGTAGTAAGTGACGCTTAGCTATTTCAACTTTTTCTTCGATAGTATAACCTGTAACATTAATGATTTCCATACGGTCTCTTAATGCTGGCTGAATGGTATTTAAACTATTTGAAGTGGCAATAAACATTACTTTTGATAGGTCGTAACCCATTTCTAAGAAGTTATCATGAAACTCGCTATTTTGCTCTGGATCTAACACTTCTAATAATGCTGAAGAAGGATCACCTTGATGCGAATTTGACAACTTATCAATTTCATCTAATACAAAAACCGGATTTGAAGTTCCTGCTTTTTTAAGACTTTGTATAATACGACCTGGCATTGCACCAATGTATGTTTTACGGTGACCTCTAATTTCTGCCTCATCACGTAATCCTCCTAAACTAATACGCACGTATTCTCTACCTAAAGCTTCTGCAATAGATTTTCCTAAAGATGTTTTACCAACTCCTGGTGGACCGTATAGACAGATAATTGGCGATTTCATATCATTTCGCAATTTTAAAACTGCTAAATGCTCTATGATACGTTTTTTAACATCGTCTAAACCATAATGATCACGATCTAATATTTTTTGTGCGCGTTTTAAATCAAATTTATCTTCGCTAAACTCGTTCCACGGTAAGTCTAAAAATAAATCTAAATAGTTACGTTGAATAGAATACTCGGCAACTTGCGGATTCATTCTTTGCATTTTAGATAATTCCTTTTCAAAATGCTTTGCCACTTTTTCGTCCCAGTTTTTAGATTTGGCACGAGTTTTCATTTCTTCAATTTCTTCAGCATTTCCGCCACCTAATTCTTCTTGAATGGTTTTTAATTGCTGATTTAAGAAATACTCACGTTGTTGCTGATTTAAGTCACTTTGTACTTTGGATTGTATATCGTTTTTTAACTCCAGTTTTTGAAGTTCGATATTCATGTAACGTAACGTTTCTAATGCTCTATCTTGAAGATCATCTATTTCTAATAACTTTTGTTTTTCTTCTACTGTTAAATTCATATTAGAAGACACAAAGTTGATTAAAAACGATTCGCTTTCTATATTTTTTATAGCAAACGTCGCTTCTGTAGGTATGTTTGGACTATCCTTGATAATTTGCACAGCTAAGTCTTTAATACTATCTATAATTGCATTAAATTCTTCTGTTTTTGGCGCAGGCGTTGCTTTTGCTACTTCGGTAATTGTTGCTTGTATATAAGGATCTTCTGTAATAACTTGATCTATCTTAAAGCGTTTTTTACCTTGAATAATCACGGTTGTGTTACCATCAGGCATTTTTAATACCTTTAAAATTCTTGCAACAGTACCAACTTGATTGATATCTGCAGCTTTTGGATCTTCTACGTCTTCATCTTTTTGTGCTACAACACCAATTACTTTTCCGCCTTTATTGGCGTCGTTAATTAGTTTTATAGATTTATCTCTTCCTGCAGTAATAGGAATAACTACACCTGGAAATAACACCGTATTACGTAAAGATAAAATTGGTAAACTTGCTGGTAATTCTTCTTTGTTTATTTTTTCTTCATCTTCAGGTGTCATTAATGGAATTAATTCTGAATTTTCGTCAAAATCCTGTAATGACAAACTGTCAAGTGATATAAAATTAGATTTTTTCATAGATATGTTTTAGGTCAAAATGTCACAGATTTATAACATTTTCACCTTTTTACTTTTAATAGTTATTTACAAAACACAACCTAAACCATTGATAATGTTTACTATAACATGATTTAAAGATTATGTATATGCTAATAAAATTCAATTAACGTGCCATATTAACCGTAATTTAAAACATTACTATTTACTAAGCTTTTTAAATAATTTTAAAAAAAAATCTAAAAAGTGTAACAATGATTATTAATTTAACTCTTAATAACAAACCATCAATTATTTGTCACTAACTAATCACAATACAAAACAGCTTGTTATGCTATGTATAACTGGTAATCAAAAAGCTCAAATTGAGCTTTACAATAGATATTACCATGCTATGTATAACACGTCTTTTAGGATTGTAAATAATAGTTTTGAAGCTGAAGATATTATGCAAGACTCTTTTATTACAGCGTTTTCAAAACTAGATACGCTAAAAGATAAAAGTACTTTTGGTGGTTGGTTAAAACGAATAGTAATTAACAATAGCATACATGCATTTAATAAAAACAAGCATTTAGATGTAAACTTAGATCATGTAATGTATAAAGTAGAAGACCATCAAGGTGTAGATAATCAAACAGATTTTACATCTATAAAAGCGCAACAAGTACTTGAAACTTTAAACCATTTAAAACCAAATTATAAAGTCGTACTTACATTAAATTTAATTGAAGGTTACGATTACGAAGAAATTGGTGATGTACTAAACATTAGCTATGCTAATTGTAGAACAATGATTTCTAGAGCAAAAAATAGCTTAAGAAAAAAACTAGAACAGTTATACTAATTATTATGAGCAAAGATAATTTAGATCAACTATTTGATAGATTAAATAACCAATGGGATACACAAAATCCTACAATTGGTCATCAAGATAGATTTTTAAACAAACTAAATAACCAACAACAAGTTGCTAAGACAACTAAAAGTTATTTAAAACCTCTATTGGCTGTTGCTGCAACAATTGTTTTAATAGTAACCATAAGTTTTGCTTTAAAAACAGAACAACCTGTATACGATTTAGCAAGTGTTTCTCCAGAAATGGCAGAAACCCAACATTTTTTTACAAGTACAATTGCTTTTGAATTAAATAAACTTAAAAACGTACAAACTGAAGATACAAAAGCAATTATAAAAGATGCTATGTTTAGATTAGAAGAACTAGAAAAAGAATACGAACAACTTAAAATTAGCCTTAATGAAAGTGGTGAAGATCAGCTTGTGATTTTTGCAATGATTACCAACTTTCAAAACCGAATAGATATTTTAAAAACCACTTTACAATACATAGAAGACCAAAAAGAACTTAAACAAAATAATTATGAAACTACTATATAACCTAACTCTACTTCTCTTATTTCCTGTATTAATTACAGCAAATAATTTGACCAATTGGGAAGGCAAACACACCAAGAAAAAAACAATTAATAAATCTTACGATGTTAGCAGCAACGCAACACTAAAAATTGATAACAAATATGGCAATCTTGATATTGTTACTTGGGATCAAAACAAAATTGTTTTTGAAATAATAATTTCTACAAACGGTAACGATCTTGAAGATGTTCAAGAAAAACTAGATGATATTACAGTAGATTTTTCTGCAAACGATACTTATGTTTCTGCGCAAACAAGAATAGGTACTTCTAAAAAAAGTTCTTGGTGGAATTGGAATAGTAAAAACAACGTAAATATTAAAATTAACTATTTAGTTAAAATGCCAAAAACCAATAATGTAGACCTAACCAACGATTATGGCAGCATAAATTTAGGAACTTTAGAAGGTAACGCCACTATTAACTGTGATTATGGTAAAATAACTACTAAAGAGTTATTAGGCACAACTAACAACCTTACTTTTGACTATACAAATAACAGCTATTTTGAATACATAAATAAAGGACGAATTAATGCTGATTACAGCGGTTATACAGTAGCAAAAGCTAAACAATTGGATATTATTGCAGATTACACAAATTCTTTAATAGAAATTGCCGAAAACGTTAATTACAATTGCGATTACGGAAGTTTAAGAGTTAACAATATCAATAATTTAAAAGGAAACGGTGATTACCTGACTGTTGTTGTTGGTGATGTTTATAAAAACATTTCTATTGAAGCTGATTATGGCTCTATAAAAATTGAAAAAATGACCAAAAACGCTAGAAATGTGTTTATAGATTCTGATTACGTTGGTATTAAAATTGGAATAGATAGCCAATATGCATTTGATTTTGAAATCGATTTAGACTATGGCGGACTTAGTGGTGATGACGATTTTGAATTTAATTTAAGAGATGTAAAATCTACAAGCAAACACTATAAAGGGTATAACTTAAAAAGTAGCTCTGGAAACCTGATTAGAATAAACTCCGATTACGGTAGTGTGACTTTTGACAATAAATAAACTATTAATCTATAAATATCTAAACAAATGAAAACGTTTAAAATCTCTTTAATTACAGTAATTACTGTGTTAAGCTTTAATTGTAGTTACGCACAATGGGGAAACAAAAAAATAAAAGGAAACGGTAATGTTACTACAATAACAAAAACTACATCTAGCTATGATCAAATAAAATTAGCTGGTTGGATGGACTTTAATTTAGTAAATGGTAAAGAAGGTAACATTACTCTTGAAGGAGAAAGTAATCTATTGGATTATATCATTACAGAAACACAAGGCAGTACATTAATTATTAAAATTGAAAACAATATTAACCTAAGACCTAGTTTTAATAAAACAATAAAAATTATAATTCCTTATCAAGATATAGATGAAGTTAGTTTATCCGGATCTGGAGATGTAACTACAAATACAACTATAAAATCTAGAAATTTTAAGTCTAAAATATCAGGATCTGGTGATATTACTTTAGATGTAGAAGCAAGCGATATAGAAGCAACAGTTACAGGATCTGGAGATTTAACTTTAACAGGTGTAACAAATCTATTAGATGTTACAGTTACAGGATCTGGAGATTTTCACGGAGCTAGATTAGAGGCAAATCATACTAAAGCTAAAGTTACAGGATCTGGTGACATAGAAGTAATTGCAAAAAAAGAATTAGATGCAAAAGTTACTGGATCTGGTGATATTGAATACAAAGGACATCCAGAAAAAGTAAATAAAAAAGTAACTGGTTCTGGAGATATAAGTAACTAGTAAAATTTTAATTACATAAAAAAAGCCACTATTTAAATAGTGGCTTTTTTTTATTATGCTATACTTATTGTTTGGTATAAACAAAAGTTAAATCTTCGGTCACTGTTGTAGTAAAGTCTTCACTAAAAGCCATAAAACCTTCAGGAATTAAAATAGATAATTGATTATTGGTTAAGGTCCAGTTAGTTGTTACTCCGCCAGTAACACTTATTGCTACATTATTACCAGATTGTATCCATGTAAAAGGTGATATTTCTGTCTCTTGTATACAGTCTACAGAGTAAATATAACTATCTGTTGTTCCCACTTCAATTTCAAAAGAAAAATCTGCATAAGACGTACTGTTTGCACTTCCCATTCCATTAGAAGTAAAAACTAAAGTTTCATTATTATAGCAATTAAATTCTGCTAATAAATTTGTACTAGCTGTACCATCATTATTAATATCTACAGGATTATCACTATTCCATGCTGTTAATAACCAAGTTCCTTCTAATGCTACGTTATTAGGATTGTTTGTATTTCCGTCATTAGATTCTTCTACAACAAAATCACCTTCTAAAGGTTCATTTTCACAAGTAAAAGCTGTTAGTAGAATAAATAGTGCTAAAAAAGTAAGAGTAGATAGTTTCATAATTATGTTCTTTGTGATTACAAACATAAAGATTTATTCTAATTTTTGTTGCTTTAATACTCTAAAAAGTAAGAATATGCCAATTAAGAAAAAGATAAATAAGAATAAAATAGAATTTCTCATACTTCCTGTAACTTGATCTATTGTTCCGTAAATTAACATACCTATTACAATTCCTATTTTTTCAGCAACATCAAAAAAGCTAAAGTAAGAGGTCGTATCTTTAGTTTCTGGCAAAAATTTAGAGTATGTAGATCGTGCTAAACTTTGTATTCCTCCCATAACAAATCCAACTGAAGCTGCAGCAATATAAAATTGCATAGGCGATTCCATGAAATAAGCATAAAAACATAAACTCATCCATATAAAATTAATCGCAATTAATGTTTTTATATTTCCAAATTTAGATGATGCTCTAGATGTTAAAATTGCACCTAAAATAGCTATTAATTGTATGATTAAAATACTTACAATTAAACCCATTGTTTTAGCATCGTCACTTCCCCAATTAATTTCTTCTTCACCAAAATATACTGCTACCAACATAATAGTTTGAACAGCCATACTAAACACAAAAAACGATTGTAAATATTTTTTAAGAACTATGTTTTGTTTTAATGCTCTCCAAACTATTTTAAGTTCTTTAAAACCGTTTAAAACCACATCTTTAGTAACTTTTTGTCCTGTAGAAGTTCCTTTAGGTAACCAATAAAAACTATATTGACTAAATCCAATCCACCAAATACCAACCATTACAAAAGAGTAACGCATTGCCACTTGAGATGCTGATTGAACAATTTGTCCGTTTTCTAAAACTTCATCAGCGATAAAAAAAACATTAGGATACATAACCATTACCAAATTAATAACTAGTAGTGTTACACTACCAATATATCCCATACTAAATCCTTTTGCACTAATACTATCTTGCTGTTCTGGATAAGCTATATCTGGTAAGTATGAGTTGTAAAATACCAAACTTCCCCAATATCCTATTAATCCCATAAAATAGAATAACAGACTGATATAAATATTTTCTAAACTGAAAAAATATAATCCTATACAACCAAAACCACCAACGTAACAGAAAAATTTCAGAAAGTTTTTTTTATTCCCTACATAATCTGCAATACCCGATAATATTGGAGAGGTAAATGCTACAACTAAAAACGTAAAAGCTGTAATAAACGTTATTAACGCAGTACTTTTAAAATCAAATCCAAACGCTGGTACTATTTTTTCTGTTTGATTTATAAATAATGCCGAATAAAAAATAGGAAATATTGAAGATGCAATAGTTAACGTGTAAACTGAATTTGCCCAATCGTAAAATGCCCAAGCATTTAATAGTTTTTTACTTCCTTTTTGAAGGTTTTCCATAGGTTAGAATTGGTTAGTTGCCATAAAAATAACAAAGCTGCTCTAATTAAAGAACAGCTTCGAAATTAATTAATTATTTTTTAATAATACTAATAATTACCAATTGGTCTAAAAGCACTTACTCCAAACTTTTTTGCTTCAGCTTTTGCTTGAGGCGACAGTGCTGTAAGGTTATTTATTCTTGTTTGATTTGCCGGATGCGTACTTAAAATTTCTGGTGGCGCTTGTCCTCCACTTGCTTGTGCCATTCGCTTCCATAATTCTGCACCTTCATCTGGATTATATCCTGCTATTGCTGTAAGATACAATCCTATTCTATCTGCCTCTGTCTCATGGCTTCTACTAAATGGTAACATTACACCAACTTGTGATCCAATACCGTAATATTGATTAAATGCATTTCTAGATTTTTCATCTTTAATGGCAATATTTCCTGCTACAGCTAATCCTTGTTGTAACATACCAGCACTCATACGTTGTTGACCATGGTTTGCTAACGCATGTGCTACTTCATGTCCCATAATTACTGCTATTGCAGTTTCGTTTTGAGCAACTGGTAATATTCCTGTGTAAAATGCTATTTTACCACCTGGCATACACCAAGCATTTACCACATCTTCTTGTATTAGGTTATATTCCCATTTATAATCGTTTAAATAACCTGTTTTTCCGTTTGCATTTAACCAACGTTCTGCAGCTACAGCAATACGTTGACCAACACGTTTAATCATTTCGGACTCTTGTGTTCCTGTAATTACTTTTCCTTCAGATAATACTTGATTGTATTGTGAAAATGAAGTTGGAAATAATTGAGAATTTGGTATTAATGCTAATGTTTTTTTACCTGTAAATGGATTTGTAGAACATGACAAAAACATTAACAATGTAAAGGCTATAATTATTGGATTTTTATATTTCATAAATAGTATTTTTAGCTATTGTCATAAATTTACAAAAAGTTAAACAATTTTATCTCTATTTAGATAGGATTGACACGTACTTATTTCGATAAAATACAAATTTCATCTATAATCGGTTAAAATTTACTTTTAATGTCCAATTAAATGAATTTCTGAAAAGTTTTTATCTACAGTCATAACTGTTGTACCATTTTCTTTTAAATGTGATAATTCTATTTTTTCGTTATCAATTTGTATTTCGTTTATAGTAAATGGCAAACCGTGTAAATTTAGTTTAAAAGTTTGATAAGGCGCTTCGTATTTACCTTCTTTATGTTGCTGTATTATTAACTCGTTAGACTTACCTGTTAATTTAAAAGTCCTATAACTATATCTTCCTTTTGTGTAATCGTAACCATCGTGAGCATCATCGTATAATTCTGATTGCTCTTTGCCTTCTTTATAATATACATCTAAGGTGACTTGATCTATTTGTTTTTCTTTTACGTGTTGCTGTATTGGGTATTTAGGGATTATTGCACCTTCTTTTACAAAAATTGGCATACTATCTATCTCTGCATCTACCCATTTTTCTTTTCCTCCTTCTACCACTTCTTCGGTCCAAAAGTTATACCATTTTCCTCTAGGAATATACATTCTTCTACCTTTAGCATTTGGTTCTTGTACTGGACAAACTAAGATTTTATTACCATAAATAAATTCGTCTGTTCTGTAATGTGTTTGCGGATCTTCTTGATCAAAAAGTACTAACGATTTTAATAAAGGTGTACCTTGCTCTACTAATTTCCAAAAAGCAGTATATAGATATGGTAATAGCTGATAGCGTAATTCTATAAATTTTCTAACAATATTGGTTACATCTTCGTCAAAAGCCCAAGGTTCTTGATTACCATGATCACCAGAAGAATGAACACGACAAAACGGATGAAAAACACCTAACTGTATCCAGCGTGTAAAAAGTTCGCTTTGAGGCTGTTCTGCAAAACCACCAATATCACTTCCAACAAAACTAAATCCAGACATTGCCATTCTTTGTGCTTGAATATTTGCAATATTTAAATGTTCCCAAGTTGCAACATTATCGCCTGTCCAAGTAGATGTATATCTTTGTGTCCCAGAATAAGCAGATCTAGTAATTACAAACGGACGTTTTGGATAATTAAACTTTTTTAATCCATGGTACGTTGCTCTTGCCATTTGCATACCATAAATATTATGTGCTTTACGATGACTGCAAGGATTACCGTCGTAATCATGTCTTACATCATCCGGAAATGTTTTATTTGGAACTTCCATTACTGCTGGTTCGTTCATGTCATTCCAAACACCTTTTACACCAATATCTTCTATTAATTCTTTAAATAATCCTGACCACCAATCTCTAACTTCTGGTTTTGTAAAATCTGGAAAATAACACTCACCTGGCCAAACTTTTCCTTTCATGTAAGGTCCATCTGCTCTTTTGCAAAAATAATCGTTGTCTAAAGCCTCTTTAAACACCGAATATTCTTTATCTATTTTAATTCCTGGATCTATAATGGCAACGGTTTTAAATCCTTCTGCAGCCAACTCGGCAACCATTCGTTTTGGATCAGGAAAATATTCTTTATTCCATGTAAAACATCTAAATCCATCCATATAATCTATATCTAAATAAATAGCATCACATGGGATTTGTAATTTTCTAAAAGTAGATGTTATCTCTTTTACTTCACTTTCTGGGTAATAACTCCATTTACATTGATGAAATCCTAAAGCCCATAACGGTGGTAATTGATGTGGTTTTCCTGTTAAATCTGTGTAACTTTCTATGACATCATTCATTTTAGGACCGTAAATGAAATAATAATTCATTTCTCCACCTTGTGCCCAAAAGCTTGTAACGTGTCTTCGTTCCTGACCAAAATCAAAATATGATCTAAACGAATTATCAAAAAATATCCCGTAAGATTTATTATGATGTAATCCAGTGTAAAACGGAATGGCTTTATAAATTGGATCTGTATGTTTACCAAACGCATAACTATCTGTAACCCAATTTTCAAAACGCTTTCCTTTTAAGTTTAAATGTTCTGGTTTATCACCTAATCCATAATAGCTTTCTTTATCGTTAATGGTTTTACTCATTTTAACAATATTACCGCCATAATGGTAACTTTCTTCCCAATGAAAACCAAGCTCGTCTTCATTAATTAATGTACCATCTAAACTATCATAAATAGAAATTTTTAAATTTTCTTTAGAAATATTACAGATAAGTTTTGAAGTTCTAACTATGTAAAATTTTTCATTTTCAGAAATTTCTAAATGATTGTATCCTGTACTTGCATATTTTGTAATTGCATAGGAAAAATCATTTTCAAAATTACCTGTTGTAGTATATCTAAAACGAAGTACGCTATCTCTTAACACTGTAAGTTGTAAAACAACATCATTTTCTGTATAAAAGTAAAGTGTATCTACATCTTTACTAAAGTTGATTATTTTTGAAGGAAATAAATTTCCTTTTTGTTCTAATTCGGTATTTGTAATCATAGCAGTAAAGTTTACATACAAAAAAACGCAAAAGTTTGATTAAAATTTACAATAGCTTCTAGTAGTTATTAACTATAACGATTGCGTAATTTACTTTTTTAACTTATTGATAATTAAAAACTAACACTGCTAAAGGCGGTAAATTTATTTGTACCGATTCTTTTTTATAATGCCAGCTTTTGGATTGTGTTTTTATAGTTAAATTTGAATAATTTCCTGTACCATCATATATTTTATCATCACTATTAAATAGTTGTTTTAATACACCTTTTTTAGGTACACCTAATCTATAATCTAGTCTTGGTACAGGCGTCATATTACAAATTACAATTAGCGAGTCTTTATTTGATTTTCCTTTTCTTATGTAGCTAATAACAGAGTTTTCGGCATCGTTATAATCTATCCATTCAAAACCTTTGGCATCAAATTGTAATTCGTGTAACGCTTTTTCTTGTTTATATAATGTGTTTAAATCTGCAATTAGCTTTTGTATGCCATTATGCGAATTAAATTGAGTAAGATGCCAATCTAAACTTTTACTGTAATTCCACTCGTCATGTTGTGCAAATTCACCACCTTGAAATAATAATTTTGCTCCAGGATGAGTATACATATAGCTGTATAATAACCTTAGATTTGCAAATTTTTGCCAGTCGTCTCCAGGCATTTTACTTACTAAAGATTTTTTACCATAGACGACTTCATCGTGACTTAATGGTAAGGTAAAATTTTCTGTAAACGCATAGGTTAAAGAAAAAGTAATTTCGTTTTGATGGTGTTTTCTATAAATTGGTGCTTTAGAAAAATATTGTAGCGTATCGTGCATCCAACCCATCATCCATTTCATTCCAAAACCTAATCCGCCTAAAAACACTGGTTTAGAAACACCAGGAAATGCAGTAGACTCTTCTGCAATTGTTTGTACGTCAGGAAATTCCTTATAAATTGCTTGATTTAATTCTTTAATAAATTGTATAGCTTCTAAATTTTCTCTTCCACCAAATTGATTAGGATTCCATTCGCCTTCATTTCTACTATAATCTAAATAAAGCATGGACGCTACAGCATCTACTCTTAATCCATCTACATGAAATTGATCTAACCAAAATAATGCATTACTTATTAAAAACGATTTTACTTCATTACGTCCATAATTAAAAATTAAGCTTTTCCAATCTGGATGATAACCTTTTTTAGGATCTGGATGTTCATATAAATGAGATCCGTCAAAATTACCTAAACCGTGTTTATCTTCAGGAAAATGTGAAGGAACCCAATCTAATATGACACCTATATTATTTTCATGGAATTTGTCTATTAAAAATTTTAATTCTTCTGGTGAACCAAATCTAGATGTTGCAGAAAAATAACCCGTTATTTGATATCCCCAACTTGGATCGTAAGGATATTCCATAATTGGCATAAATTGTACGTGCGTAAAATTTAATTCTTTTACATAATTAACTAGTTGATATGCTAATTCTGAATAAGATAAATAGCTATTATCTTCTATGTGTCTTCGCCATGATCCTAAATGTACTTCGTAAATAGAAAATGGAGCATCTAAAGCATTAGCCTTTTTTCTTTTTAACATCCATGGTTTATCCTGCCACTTATAATGACTTTGACTAACTATAGATGCTGTTTTTGGAGGTAATTCCGATTGTTTTGCAAAAGGATCTGCTTTTTCTGTGACTTGATCATCTATAGTGCTATGGATTTTATATTTATACTTTTCTCCTGCTTTGATATTTGGTATAAATCCTTCCCAAATTCCACTTTCGTCCCATCTTACATTTAATGTATGTAAACCGTCTTCCCAATAGTTAAAGTCTCCTACAACAGAAACTTGTTTTGCACTTGGTGCCCAAACAGCAAAATAAGTACCTTCTACTCCATTTAAAGTTATTACGTGCGAACCAAACTTTTCGTAAAGTTTGTAATGCGTACCATTTTTAAACAAATAAATGTCTAAATCTGTAAATAACGAATGTGGCTGTACTTGTGACATTAAATTGAAAATCCATTAGGTATTATTGCGCCTTTTTTAAGCACTACAATGCCATCTTTTATGACATAGGTTGATGTTTCGGTATCTTCTAAATGCTTTCCTCCATTAATAGTTACATTATCTCCAACACGACAATTTTTATCAATAATGGCATTATTTATATGACAGTTTTCGCCAATACCTACAAGAATTTCAATTTTATTTTTTTCAATTTCTTCTAAAGATTCGTAAGTATCAGATCCCATCATATATGTGTTAGTAATTACAGAGCCTTTACCAATTCTTGATCGAACACCAATTACAGATTTTTCGATTTTTTCTGCATGAATCAGGCAACCTTCAGCTATTACTGCTTTATTTAATTGAGTTCCAGATATTTTTGAAGTTGGTAATATCCTTGCTCTTGTATATACACGTTGTTCTGTGTCGTATAAATTGAATTTTGGAATATCGTCTGTAAGACCAATATTAGCTTCAAAAAACGAATCTATATTACCTATATCCGTCCAATAGCCTTCAAATTGATAACTAGAAACTTTTAATTTACCAATGGATTGCGGTATGATTTCTTTACCAAAATCTACTGTAGATTCGTCATTCATTAAATCTATTAGCAATTGTCTATTAAACACATAAATTCCCATAGATCCAAGATGGTTTCTACCTTCAGCTTTCATTTCATCACTAACAGGTGATGTCCATTCTGGTAATAAACTTGCATTTGGTTTTTCTATAAACGAAGTAATATTATTGTCGTTATCTGTTTTTAAAATTCCAAATGCTGGTGCTTCTTTTTCTTTTACAGGAACTGTACCTATGGTAATATCTGAATTATTATCTATATGTTGTTGTACCATTTTTTTATAATCCATATGATACAATTGGTCACCAGATAGGATTAATGCATACTCAAAATCGTGTTGTAAAAAATGATGCATACTTTGTCTTACCGCATCTGCTGTACCTTGAAACCATGTGTTATTTTGCGGTGTTTGTTCTGCAGCTAAAACATCTACAAAAGCCGAACTAAAAAAGCTAAAATGATAGGTGTTTTTTATATGCCTATTTAATGATGCCGAATTAAACTGTGTTAATACATACATCCTTTTTATTCCAGAATTTATACAATTAGAAATTGGAATATCCACCAATCTGTATTTACCAGCAATTGGTACAGCTGGTTTGGATCTTGTGTCTGTTAAAGGATATAATCTAGAGCCTTGTCCGCCACCTAAGATTATAGATAATACTTTGTTGTTCATACTTTAGCTATTTAATGGATTTGTATAAGGTTTTATATGCTTTTGCAGAAACAAACCACGAATGGTCTTTTTGCATAATTAACTTTCTTATAGATTTAAAGGTAGTTGTTTTATCAAAAAGATTTATACCTCTTAACATTGCATTATATATATTATCTACAGATACATGATTATGACAAATACCAAACCCATTTAGTTGACTTATATCCTTAACCGTATCTTTTAATCCTCCAACATTTCTAACTATAGGAATTGTACCATAACGTAACGCGTATAATTGATTTAATCCACAAGGTTCTACTCTAGAAGGCATTAATAAAAAGTCTGCAGATGCGTAAATTTGATGTGAAAGCGCTTCATCATAACCAATAAACACATTATAACGACCTTCGTACTTAGATTTTAAAAATGATAAATGGTTTTGAATGTTTTCAAAACCAGAACCTAAAACTATTACACTACAATCATTATTTTCTAATGCTTTTTCTAATGCAAAGGGTAATACATCGGCTCCTTTTTCGCCTACAAGTCTGCCAATAAATGCAAATAATGGTTTATCATAATCTAAATTAAATTGCTTACATAAAGCTTCTTTATTGGCTGCTTTTCCTTTTTCTAGATTAGAAATATTGTAATTGTAATTTAAAAAATTATCGGTTTCTGGATTCCAAACCGTTGTGTCTATACCATTTAAAATACCTACACATTTTTTAGATTCATGATTTAAAAGATGTTGTAATCCATTAGCTTCAACTTTTAATTCTTCCATATATGTAGGTGACACAGTAGTTACACGCCATGCACATTTTATGGCTGTTGCCAAAGGATTAATACAATTATCCCAATCTAATAAACCAATATTATCCAAATTAAACTTTGGTATTAAATGTAGCTTATCATAACCAAACCAACCTTGGTATTGGGCATTATGTATTGTTGTCACGACAGGAATTGTATTTAATTCCTTGTATTTAAAACACTCTTGAAGCATAAAAGGAATTAATCCTGTATGGTGATCATGACAATGTATAACATTTGGCTTTTGTTGTAATGTTAAAATCCAATCTAAAGCAGCTATTTGAAACAGTAAAAATCTATCTACATCATCATTAGAATACACATAAGTTTTATAAAGATATTCAGGAATGTTTACACAATAAACAGGAAATTGCAACGTAGAGTTTTCTAGTTTTACAATACTATAATTAACTGTAGTTTCACCAAAAATTATCTGACTATTATATATCGTTTCAAAACTGTTGTCGTTTGTAAATGAATTATCGTAAAGCGGCATTATTACTTCACTAATCGTATTTTTATCTTGTTGATATTTTGGTAATGCTCCAACAACATCTGCCAAACCGCCTATTTTAGCAATTGGATAACACTCTGCACTTACATGAATAATCTTCATTAATAAATTCTGTTAAATTATTTAAAAGTAGAAAAAAATAAGCAGTTACTCTAACTTTTAGATTTAAGAAATGATTAACCAACTTTTTGTAAGTTATCGTTAACTTTATAGACTATTAAATAAAATTTGCTATGAAAAAGTTAACCTTATTATTTTTAATTACAATAGTTTTTAGTTGTAAATCTAAAGGACAAGACAAAGAAAAAACCAAAAATTATCCAGTTACTAAAACTGAAGCTCAATGGAAAGCAGAGCTTAGCGATATGGAATATTATGTACTAAGAGAAGCTGGTACAGAACGTGTATTTTCTAGTCCTTTAAACGACGAACACAGAGAAGGTACATTTCTATGTGCTGCTTGCAACACACCACTTTTTAAAAGCGAAAATAAATTTGATTCTGGTACAGGTTGGCCTAGTTTTGATCAAGAAATAAAAGGCAATGTTGCCTTTAGTACAGATTATGATTTAGGTTATGCTAGAACCGAAGAACATTGCGCAACTTGTGGCGGACATTTAGGTCATGTATTTAACGATGGACCAAAAAATACCACAGGTAAAAGACATTGTATAAATGGTGTTGCATTAAATTTTAAGCCCAGTTCTAATTAAGATTTAAGTTTTTTCTTAAACGGTCTTATAATTAATCGTGCCTCACGATCAAATCTTACGTAGTTATAAACCCAGTTTATAAAAACTACCATTCTGTTTCTAAAACCAATTAAGAAAAATAAGTGTACAAACATCCAAACAAACCAAGCAAACACACCTTGAAATTTAAATTTAGGTAAATCTACTACAGCTTTATTACGACCAACTGTTGCCATACTACCTTTATCTTTGTATTTAAAAGGAATAAGCGGCTTGTTTTCTATTAAACGTAATAAATTATCTCCTAAATGTTTACCTTGTTGTATTGCAGGTTGCGCCATCATTGGATGACCATGTGGCAAAGTTTCGGTAGACATTTGTGCAATATCACCAATTGCAAAAATGTGATTAAATCCATTAACTTGATTAAATTGGTTTACCAAAACTCTTTGACTTCTAGACACAAATTGTTCTCCATCTAAGCCTTTAATTGTAGCACCTTTAACTCCTGCTGCCCAAATAACCGTTGCTGTTTCAAAAGTTAAGTCACTATTAGTGGTTACTACTTTACCATCATAACCTGTTACTCTTACATTTTTCCAGATTTGAACACCTAACTTTTCTAAAAAATCTTCTGCTTTGTGTGACGCTTGCTCACTCATTGCTTTTAAAATTTTATCGCCAGATTGTATCAAATTTATCTGTACATTTCTTGTGTCTAAATCTGGATAATCTTTCGGTAAAATCCCTTTTTTTATTTCGGCTAAAGCACCAGCTAATTCTACTCCTGTTGGTCCTGCTCCAACAATTACAAAATTCATTAAAGCGTTACGTTCATTTAAATCTGAAGTTAATAATGCCTCTTCAAAATTTTCAAGAATTAAACTTCTTAAATTTAAAGATTGCGGTATAGTTTTCATTTCCATACTATTAGCCTCTATGGAAGCATTCTCAAAAAAGTTGGTTTTAGATCCAGATGCAACTACTAAATAATCAAATTTAAGATTACCTATGTCTGTAATAACTTTATTTTTTTCAGTATTTATTTCTGAAACATTAGCTAATCTAAAATAAAAATTAGGAAAGTCTTTTAACACCTTTCTTATTGGATAAGCAATTGAGTCTGGCTCTAATCCTCCAGTAGATACTTGATATAATAAAGGCTGAAAATTATGATAATTATGTTTATCTAAAAGTACAACTTGAAGTTCTTTTTTAGATAATTTTTTAGCTAGAGCAATTCCGGCAAATCCACCACCAATTATTACAACTCTAGGAAAACAGGATTTTGGTATATTCATAAATGTAATCTTGCGTTACAAAGGTAGTAAAAGATATAATTTTTGCGGTTGTAAAAATTCTTTATTCAAATACGATTTTGTAAATTCGTACCTTCTTTAAAACGACAAAACATTTTATAATGAGTAAATACGATATAATAGTACTTGGAAGTGGTCCAGGCGGATACGTTACAGCAATTAGAGCATCACAATTAGGTTTTAAAACTGCAGTTGTAGAAAAAGAAAATTTAGGTGGTGTATGTTTAAATTGGGGATGTATTCCTACTAAAGCTTTAATTAAATCTGCTCAAGTTTTTGAATATTTAAAACATGCAGAAGAATACGGTTTAAAAGTAAAAGAAGCTGAAGCAGATTTTGACGCCGTAATTAAACGTAGTCGTGGTGTTGCTGAAGGTATGAGTAAAGGTGTTCAATTTTTAATGAAAAAAAATAAAATTGACGTTATTAATGGCTTTGGAAAATTAAAACCAGGTAAAAAAGTTGATGTTGACGGTAAAGAATATAGCGCAGATCATATTATTGTTGCTACAGGAGCACGCAGTCGTGAGTTACCAAGCTTACCTCAAGATGGTAAAAAAGTAATTGGTTACCGTGAAGCAATGACCTTAAAAGAACAACCAAAAAAGATGATTGTTGTAGGTTCTGGTGCTATAGGTGTAGAGTTTGCTTATGTATACAACTCTATGGGAACTGAAGTCACTATCGTTGAATATATGGACAGAATTGTTCCTGTTGAAGACGCAGACGTTTCTAAACAATTAGAAAAATCGTTTAAGAAAAACGGTATTAATATTATGACTTCTGCCGAAGTTACTAAAGTAGATACTTCAGGAACTGGAGTAAAAGCTACAGTTAAAACTAAAAAAGGTGAAGAAGTACTTGAAGCAGACATCGTATTAAGCGCTGTTGGTATTAAAACAAACATAGAAAACATTGGTTTAGAAGATGTTGGTATTGCAGTAGATAGAGATAAAATATTAGTTAACGATTACTATCAAACAAATATCCCAGGATACTACGCAATTGGTGATGTTACACCAGGTCAAGCATTAGCACACGTTGCTTCTGCAGAAGGTATTTTATGTGTAGAAAAAATTGCTGGTCAGCATGTAGAAAAATTAGACTACGGTAATATACCAGGATGTACATACTGTTCTCCAGAAGTTGCTAGTGTTGGATTAACAGAGCAACAAGCAAAAGATAAAGGAATAGATATTAAAGTTGGAAAATTCCCATTTTCTGCATCTGGAAAAGCAAGTGCTGGTGGAAATAAAGACGGATTTGTAAAAGTAATTTTTGACGCTAAATACGGTGAATGGTTAGGTTGTCACATGATTGGTGCTGGCGTAACAGATATGATTGCAGAAGCTGTATTAGGTAGAAAATTAGAAACTACTGGTCATGAAGTATTAAAAGCAGTACATCCACATCCTACAATGAGTGAAGCTGTTATGGAAGCAGTTGCAGATGCTTATGATGAGGTAATACATTTATAAGATGAAATATTTATTAATTCTATTTTTATTCGTTAGTGGATTAGTTTACGCTCAAGAAGACAATCATTATTTTAAATTAAATGAACATAATGAATTAATCTGGCAAAAAACCTACACCATTAAAGACTCTAGTAATTATGTAAATTCATTACTAAAAAGAGAAAAAACGTCTAATATCAAATCTGAATATGGACAAATTTTAGGAGAATTTAATAATATACAACTTAAAGGATCTAAATATCCTGTCTATTCTAAAAGACCAACAAAAGGATCTTTAATTATAGAATTTAAAGAGAATAGAATACGAGTAACAGTAGTTAATATAGTATTTCAAAGCTTAAAAGGAAATGTTTTAGCAAAGGAAAAAGTGATTCCAGCAACATTAAGTAAGTACGCTTTAAATAATAAAAATGAAATTAAAAAAGGAAAATCTGTAACATCTATGTTGCAAGGTTTAGATGAAAAATTATCATTAATATTTAAGCCTACAAAAGACGACAATGATTGGTAACATCACTTATCAATAATAAAAAAAAGGTTCGAGATACTCATCACGAACCTTTTTTTATATCTTATAATTAGGTTTAAAACATAAATCCTAAGCCAAATTGCCATACATTATTTTTTGCATCTACATTTTCAAAAGCAGTTCCGTCTTCAAAAATGTTAGTTAGCCCAAATGTATATCTTCCACTTAAAAAGAATCCGTTATCAAATTTATAAGCAGTACCTAATGCAATTCCAGTATCTAAATCTTTTACATTAGAATCGTTACTGTCTATTTCTATATCTCCACCATCGTTATTTGGTTCAAAATCAATTTCTTCATGAATTTTAAATCCAAATTGTGGGCCAGCTTCTACAGACAATCCTTCTACTAAATAGACTTTTAATAATAAAGGAACCTGAATGTAATCTAATTGATATTCAACATTATCATCTGTATCAAAAATATTGTCTTGATCATTTTCTTGGATATCAAATCCTTGCCCAGAATAAAATACCTCTGGTTGAAAAGATACACGCTCAGAAAAAGGGATTTCTGCGACTAAACCAGCATTAAAGCTTGTTCTAGATTTAAGTTCTCCTATATCATCACCACTAATTGTAGAAGAGTTTAATCCTCCTTTTATACCTAATTGTACGGCTTTAGAGTCTGATTGTGCTTGAGCTACTGTTAATCCAGAAATTAGTGCAACAGCACATAAAATTAATTTTTTCATGTTATAATTTTTTGGTTAATACATCTAAATTACGTCGCTTATCTAATCGTAGATGTTGCATTAACATCGTTTAACACAAAAGGATTAATCTTTAACTGTTTTTAATATAAAATATGTGAATAAAATTTAAGTCGTTTAAATAGATTTAACATCTATAAAACTTTGAATGGCTAATTCATAGCTTTGTAGTCCAAAACCTAAAATTACGCCTTTTGCATTAGCCGAAATGAATGATTGATGTCTAAATTCTTCTCTTCCAAAGGTGTTAGAGATATGTACTTCTACTACCGGCGTTTTTATAGCTTTGACAGCATCTCCAATACCAACAGATGTATGTGTATATGCAGCTGCATTTAGAATAATCCCATCATAATCAAAACCAACATCTTGTATCTTGTCAATTAATTCTCCTTCTATATTAGATTGAAAATGTTCTATTGTAATGTTGGGATATTTATTTTGTATTTCGTCCATAAATTCGGTAAAACTTAAACTACCGTAAATGTTAGGTTCTCTTTTTCCTAGCAAGTTTAAATTAGGACCGTTTATAATAATAATTTTTTTCATATTATAAATTTACAAAAATTAGTGCATAAAAAAACCGAAGCAAAAGCTTCGGTTTAATATCTAGATTTAAAACTTTAATTAGAACTTGAAAGTTAAACCAAACTGAGCAGTTTGGAAAAAGTTGTTAAATACGTTTAAGTTAGCGTTAAATTGGCTTACAGATTCAGCTCCATCAGCATCAACTTTAGAAGTGTTGTAAGATAAAACATCTGTTAAACCAAAGTTAATTGCAATGTTTTCTTTAACGAAGTAGTTAATTCCTAAACCTAAACCAGCTCCAAAACCATTAGATTTTACGTCTGCAATTTTGTTTTCAGCAGATGCAAATCCTAATCCTAACTCAGAGTAAGTTGTAAAACGGCTTCCTAAATCTAAGAAATAGTAACGAGCAAATACTCCAGCACCAAATGCAGAAAAATCAGCAGTTTCAGTTCCAGCTACATCTTGAGTTGCAGAATTGTAAGATAACTCGATACCAACAGCTAAATCGTCAGATACAAAGTATCCAGCTTTTGGATTGATAGAAAACTCATTAGTTTTTTCTTCAGTGTTTTTGTCGTTTACATTGTTGTAACCTAAGTTACCTTCAACGATTACGTCTCCATTTGCAAAACCAAAAGTTTGCTCTTCTTGTGCATTAGCTGTAAAACCAAATAAAGCGATAGTTGCAGCGATAAATAATTTTTTCATAATAAAAATTTCATTAATTTGTTTGAGGCGGCAAATGTATGTGACTTCATCAATGTAGACAAGGATTTTTTTGAAAAAAAGTTAAAAAAAACCCTACAATGTTAAATTTCAATAAGTTAACATTTGTTAAAAATTTATTAAAAAAAGGTTGTATAAAAAAACCGAAGCAAATGCTTCGGTGCTATCATTTTATTAAGTTACTGATTAAAAATATAATGCAAATCCAACATTAAATTGGAAAACTCCTTCATCAGTAAAATCCTCGTTTAAAGAATGATTATAACGCAAACCTGGTTCAATAGAAACACTATTTCCAATAAACCAAGCATATCCCGCTCCTATTCCTAACCACATAGGATTTTCTTGTACATCTTTAATAGAAGCACCTGTCAAATCTAAAGTAACTGGTATCATGCTATTAATATAATATTTACCTCCTAATCTGTAAGAGAATGTTGAAGTGTCACCTACATCAGTAGAAACACCTCCATAACCTAGTCCAGCTTTTAAAGCTAAATCGTCCATAATAAAGTATCCTCCATCAAGACCTATGTTATAAGATGTAACACCGTCTGATGTAGATAAGTAAAAACCTGTATTACCTAACATAGCATTACCAGTATTAGCTTCAATTAGCCACTTACCTTTTGAGGTTTGAGACGTTGAATCATCCTGAGCATTCATTGTAGATAATCCTAAAACTGCAACAGCAGTAAGTAATAATTTTTTCATAATTTAATTATTGATTATTGATTAATTTTGTGCAAAATATATATTTTACTTGTATTTTAAATTAATTTTTTATGAAATCTTAAAAATTTATGTTTAAGATTTTAAATATCAATAACTTAAACAAATGAATTGGCAACAAGCATCTAATAATTATAGGAATTACCTTAAACTAGAGAGAGGTTTGTCCGACAATACAATTAATAGTTATGCTTTAGATATTTATAAACTTAAAAACTACATAGAAGATAACCATCTAACTGTTACGCCTATTACAATAAGTAAAACTGAAATTAAAGATTTTATATATTCTTCTGCAAAACAATTAAATGCAAGATCACAATCAAGATTAATTTCTGGATTAAAAGGTTTTTTTAACTATTTAGTTTTTGAAAATTTAAGAGAAACTAATCCTTTAGATACAATAGATTCGCCTAAAATTGGGAGAAAAATACCTGATACTTTAAGTGAAGTTGAAATCAATAAATTGATAGATGCTATTGATTTAAGCCATCCACAAGGAGAAAGAAATCGCGCAATAATAGAACTTTTATATAGTTGTGGCTTGCGTGTATCTGAGCTAATCAACTTAAAAATTTCTGATTTATTTTTTGAAGAAGGGTTTATTAATGTAACAGGTAAAGGTGATAAACAAAGATTTGTACCAATTGTAGACGACACAAAAAAATACATAAACATTTACAAAGATCAAATTAGAATACATACTAAGATAAACCCAAAAGATCAGGATATATTATTTTTAAACAGAAGAGGCAACCAATTAACAAGAGCAATGATTTTTACAATTGTAAAAAACCTAGCAGTAAAAATTAATCTTAACAAATCCATTTCACCTCATACTTTTAGACATAGTTTTGCAACACATCTTCTAGAAAATGGCGCAGATTTACGCGCGATACAGCTTATGCTTGGTCATGAAAGCATAACAACTACCGAAATTTATACACATTTAGACCGAAGTCATTTAACACAAGTTATTAACAACTTTCACCCAAGAAAATAATGTGTTTTAAAACTGAAAATTTTGATTGTTAACGAATTATATTTATGTTTGTACATATTTGAATCCCTAAACTGAGCTTGATAGTAACCTAACAAATTATGTTATGTCTGAGTTATTAAAGGGTATTCTGCAAGATTCCGAAACCAATCATTTTGAAGATGTAAAGTGGCAACTTGCTCTAGAAATTTCTAAAGTAGGTATTTGGGACTTTAACGCAGCAACCAATCAAGTTTACTTTTCTAGACCATCCAAAGCTATAATAGGCTTCGAAGATGACGATACTTTTGGCCAAAATATTAACGATTGGAATGATCGTGTACATCCAGAAGATAGAGAAAAATATTTCCAAGATTTTAAAGATCATGTTAATGGTTTAAAACCTATTTACGAAAACAAACATCGTGTACTACACAAAGATGGTAGTTATAGATGGGTTTTAGATAGAGGTAGATACATTGAAAAAAATAAATTTGGTGAAGCTACAAGAGTACTAGGTACACACGTAGATATAACAGATTATGCAAATAATGAACAAAAGGTAAAAGAAACCTTAGACCTTGTAAGTAAAAAGAACATAAAACTTCAAAATTTTGCTCACATTGTTACTCATAATCTAAAACAACATGCAGGAAATTTTGAAAGTTTATTAGAGTTTTATGATGAAGCTGATAGTGAAAATGAAAAGCTAGAAATGCTTAATTACATGAAAACGCTTTCAAAATCGTTATCAAAAACTATAAATAATCTAAGTGAAATAGTTTCGGTACAATCTAAGCCTGATCTAGATATTGAAAAAACAAACCTTAGATCAACTATAAAAAGCGTTTTAAAAGATTTAGAATATTTGATTTCTGAGAAAGAAGCTGTCATAGATGTGTATGTAAAAGATAGTTGTCATTTAACTGTAAATCGTTCTTATTTATATAGTATATTTCAGAATTTAATAACTAATGGATTAAAGTACAAACATCCAAATAGAATACCAGAAATCTTAATAGCTTCAGATTGTTTACCAGATAGAACTGTTATCACAATAAAAGATAATGGTATTGGTATAGATTTAAATAAGTTTGGCAAGCATATGTTTGAGCTATACAAAACGTTTCATAACAATCCAGATGCTGAAGGTGTTGGTTTATATCTTGTAAAAAACCAAATTGAAGCATATGGCGGTACTATAGAAGTAGAAAGCGTTGTTGATGAAGGAACAACTTTTATAATAACATTACCCAATAAAAAAATCCAGTACTAAACTGGATTTTTTTATTTATAATTATTAACTGTAATTATTTAGCAATATTTATCGCTCTTGTTTCTCTAATTACAGTAACTTTAACTTGACCAGGATAAGTCATATCCGTTTGTATCTTCTGTGATATATTAAAAGAAAGATCTGCAGCATTTTGATCGCTAACTTTTTCACTTTCTACAATAACACGTAATTCTCTTCCCGCTTGGATAGCGTAAGCTTTTTTAACACCACTAAAACCAAAAGCAATTTCTTCTAAATCTTTTAATCTTTGGATGTAACTGTCTAGTACTTGTCTACGTGCGCCTGGTCTTGCACCAGAAATTGCATCACATACTTGAATTATTGGAGAAAGTAAAGACTTCATTTCTATTTCATCATGATGGGCTCCAATTGCATTACAAACATCTGGTTTCTCTCCATATTTTTCTGCCCATTGCATACCCAAAATAGCATGAGGTGTTTCCATATCTACTTCTGCATCTGGCACTTTACCAATATCATGTAAAAGTCCAGCTCTTTTAGCTAATTTTGGGTTTAATCCAAGTTCTGCAGCCATAACACCACAAAGTTTTGCAACTTCACGAGAGTGTTGTAAAAGGTTTTGCCCGTAAGAAGAACGATATTTCATTCGTCCTACCATTTTTATTAACTCTGGATGTAATCCATGAATTCCTAAATCTATAACGGTTCTTTTACCTACTTCAATTATCTCCTGCTCTATCTGCTTTTGTGTTTTCTTTACAACTTCTTCAATTCTAGCAGGATGTATACGTCCGTCTGTTACTAACTTATGTAAAGATAATCTAGCGATTTCTCTTCTAACCGAATCAAAACAAGATAAAATGATTGCTTCTGGTGTATCGTCTACAATAATTTCTACTCCTGTAGCTGCTTCTATCGCTCTAATATTTCTACCTTCACGACCAATAATGCGTCCTTTTACATCATCGCTTTCTATATTAAATACAGATACACAGTTATCTACAGCTTCTTCTGTTCCTATACGTTGTATAGTATTTATTATAATCTTTTTGGCCTCTTGTTGTGCTGTTAACTTAGCTTCTTCCATTTTATCTTGGATATAAGCCATAGCGTCGCTTTTTGCTTCGCCTTTTAAAGACTCTACTAATTGTGCTTTTGCTTCGTCTGCAGATAAACTAGAAATTACTTCTAATTGTTCTACTTGACTTTTGTGTAGTCGGTCTAATTCTTCTTGTTTTTTGTCTAAAACTTCTAATCGATGATCAAAATCTGCAGATTTCTCTTCTATTTGAGCGTTTAATTTTTTGTTTTTAGAAAGCTCGCTAGATAGTTGAGACTCTTTATCTCTAATTCTTTTCTCTGCATCAGACATTTTTTTGTCTCTTGACAAAATTACTTTTTCATGCTCTGCTTTTAGTTCTAAAAACTTTTCTTTAGCCTGTAATATTTTGTCTTTTTTTATGCTTTCTCCTTCGGCATTTGCTTCTTTTACTATAGCTGCTGCCGATTTTTTTGCACTTTTAATAAGTTTTGATGCGTTGTTTCTTTCTAAAACTTTTGCAATAATAAAACCTATTAATGCGCCAATAGCTATTCCTGCAATTATTAAAATTGTATTATCCATTGTTGATTAATTAATATATATAAAAAAGCCTACATTAATTGGGTTTTGAAAAAAACTCCTTAAAAACAAGTTTAGGGCTAACAAATTGATCAAGGATCTGCCCAAATACTTAACGTATTAGCAGCATGCTTTTACAATTTAAACTCACCCTTTTTAAAGAATTAACGTTGAGTTTCTCAAAAAGATAATTAATGTAGGCAGTAACCTTATTTTATGTGTTATGAACGTTTTTTTATAAACTTAAATGTGTATCTAGTAATGTATTTAAAGCGCTTAACTTTTCTTCTACATGCTCTGATACGTATTCTTTATCTAAAGCTTTTTGTTCTACTTGACTAGCAAATTGTAATGCACACATGGCTAATACATCTTGTTTGTCTCTAACAGAATAGCTTTGCTCAAACTGTTTTATCATAGCCTCTATCTTCTTTGCTGCTAGACGCAATCCTTCTTCTTGACTAGGTGTAATAGTTAATGGGTACACTCTATTTGCTATAGATAACTTTATTTTTAGTGTCTCTGCCATTAATTATATTTTAACTAGATAGTTGACTTATACAATGGTCAATTTCTCTAATTAGTGCATTTATTTTGAGCTTTGTTTCTCGTTTATCATTATCACTGCCTAGTATGGTATTTGCCATTTTAAGAGTATTGTATTTTTCTTCCCAAGTGTCTAGCTCTAAATCTTTAGCTGCTAACTTGGATTGAGATTGTTGTAAAGCGTCTTTTAGCTTCTTGTTTTCTAGTTTTAAAACTTGCTGTCTTTGTAAGACTTTGCTTATTTTTTTTTCTAGATGCTCAACAATTTCCTCAATTTTACTCATACTGCTAATACCTATACTTATCTTACAAAGTTAATCAAACCTTGCTATTTTACAATTGTTTTTTAATAAAATTTCATTTTCTAAAAAAGTGACTTATAATCAAGTATATGGCTTGGTTTTTGTTTTTTATTTGCTATTTAATCACTTATTTTTATTTTAGCAGTAAGATGTTTTTTATGCGATATTTTAGTTTTATTCTACTTTTATTTTCAGTTTTTAGTCAGTCTCAAAATATTTATCCTCAAGATTATTTCATTCAACCTTTAGAAGATGAATTAATTCTTGCTGGTACTTTTGGTGAGTTAAGAAGTAACCATTTTCATTCTGGATTAGACCTAAAAACCAAGCAACGCGAAGGTTTAAAAGTTTTTGCTGCTGCTAGCGGTTATGTAAGCAGGATTAAAATTGCGCATTATGGATACGGTAAAGCGTTATATATTACACATCCAAACGGTTACACTACAGTTTACGCGCATTTACAACGTTTTTCTGATAAAATTGAAGCATTTATCAAACAAAAACAATATGCTGAAGAAAGTTTTGAAGTTGAAGTTTTCCCAACCAATCAAAATCTTATTATTACAAAAGGTGAAGTTATTGCCTATTCCGGAAACACAGGAAGTTCTGGTGGACCACATTTACACTTCGAAATTAGAGATAATCAAGAACGACCAATAAATCCTTTACTTTTTGGATTAAAAGTAAGAGACACAAAAAAACCAATAGTTAAAAGTATTTATGCTTATCCAATTGGTGAAAATTCTCATGTTAATAAATCTAGTCTAAAACAAAAATTAAGATTAATTCCGTTACAAAACGGAAATTATAAAGTTGAAGATATAAATGCTTTTGGTAAAATTGGAATTGCAGTAAATACGATAGATAGACAAGATTTAGCAGCAAATAAAAATGGTGTTTATAATATTAGTTCGACTATTAACGGAATGCAAAATTTTAACATCAACTTTAAAAGATTTTCGTTTGCTGAAACTAAACATTTAAACAGATTAATAGATTACGCACATTATTCTGAAGACAAAGAACGACTTCAAAAGTTATTTTTAGACACCAATAATCCTCTAAGCATGTATGATAACCTTGTAGACGATGGTTATTTAATTATTAACGATACCATTTCTAATGTCTATAAAATTAATATTGAAGACTTTGAAGGCAACTCTACTCTTATCGAATTAAATATTAATGGTGATAGCATTGAACACATAGAAAAACAGGAAAAATTTACTTCACCTTACTATATTAATAGAGATGAAGCATTAAGTTTCGAGAAAAATAAAATTAGTGTTAACTTCCCAAAACATACCTTTTACGATAACTTTTATTTAGATTTTGAAGTTACATCAGACACTGTAAAAGTTCACGAAAACAATAAAGCTGCCAATAAATACTTCACCATTAATTATGATGTATCAAACTATACAGAAGACGATTTAAAACAGCTTTACATTGCTAGATTAGTTGGTTGGAACAATTTTCCTAGCTATTCTACAACAAAACGAAAAGAAAACACACTTTACACAACTACAAAAAACCTTGGTACGTATTGTTTGGCTAGAGATACAGTAGCTCCAACCATAATTCCTGTAAATTTTAACGATGGTAAATGGATGAGCAAATACCGATTTTTAAAATTAAAAATAGACGATAAAGAAACTGGCATTTCTAATTACAGAGCAACTGTAAATGGCAAATGGATTTTAATGGAATATGACTATAAAACAAAAATGCTTGTACACGATTTTAAAGATAATATCGTTAAAGAAACAAATAACAATTTAAAAGTTATTGTTACAGATAATGTTGGAAATAGTACTATTTTTGAAGCAACTTTCCATCGTAAATAAATTTATACTTTTGAAAAAACTAAAACTAACCTCTTGCCTACTTCTAATCTTAGCTCCAATACTATTATTAGCTCAAAACGCTACCATTAATGGTGTGATTTTAGACCAATACAATCAGCCAATTGATGCTGTAAATATTAAAGGCGAAAACTTTGGAACACAAACTAATTCTAACGGATTTTTCAGTTTAAAAATACCAGCGAATACAGATGTAACTATTATATTTTCTCACGTTTCGCATAAAAACATAGAAGCTACTTTTAATTTAAAAAAAGGAGAAATCTTAGAGTTTAATCCAGTAATGAAGGTAGATGCTGTACAAATTTCAACAGTAGTTATTAACAGTAAAAAAAGAAAAGATGTTGAAGGTATTGTAACTATAGAGCCTAAAGTATTATTAAAAATTCCTGGTGCTCAAGCTGGTGTAGAAAACCTTTTAAAAACCTTACCAGGCGTAAGTAGTAATAACGAATTAAGTACACAATACTCTGTAAGAGGCGGAAATTATGACGAAAACCTTGTTTACGTTAACGGTATAGAAGTGTATCGTCCATTTTTAATTAGATCTGGACAACAAGAAGGTTTAAGCTTTGTAAATTCTGATCTTGTTAGTAATATCGAATTTTCAGCTGGTGGATTTCAAGCAAAATATGGTGATAAATTATCATCTGTGTTAGATATCACTTATAAAAAACCTACCGATTTTGGTGTTTCGGCAAATCTTAGTTTACTTGGTGGAAGTCTTGCTGTAGAAACCGCTAGTACAGACAATAAATTTTCTGGAATTATCGGGCTTAGATATCGTGATAATAGCCTGTTAGTAGATGCTAAAGAAACCGAAACTAATTTTAATCCAACCTTTGCTGATTTACAAAGTTACTTTTCCTATCGAGTATCGGATAAATTAGAATTAAGCTTTTTGGGAAATGCTTCTTTAAACAAGTACGACTACATACCTTTAACAAGACAAACCAATTTTGGTACTTTAGATAATCCTCTTGCATTAATTGTTCAATATCAAGGACAAGAAAAAGACAACTACATAACCCTTTTTGGAGCTTTAAGTGCAGCTTATAAAGTAAATCAAGATCTAGATTTAGCTTTAGTAACCTCTACATATCATACCACAGAAGAAGAATATTTTGACATCTTAGCACAGTATGCTTTAGGTGAAGTAAATGGTAATATTGGTGACGAAAATTTTGGAGAAGTTGAATTTGCTGAAGGAATTGGAAGCCAATTAAACCATGGTCGTAACGATTTAGACGCATTAATTTCTACTATTGAAGCAAAAGGATTGTATACTAAAAACGAACATGAAGTTCGGTTTTCTGTTAAATACACCAACGAAGATATTAGAGACCGTTTAGTAGAATGGGAAGTTATAGATTCGGCAGGATTTTCTATAAATCCGCCAAGTTCAGACGCTTTTAACGAGCAACCTTATCATCCTTATGAAGGACCATTAGAAGCTTACCAAAATGTAAGAGCTAGAAACAATACAACAATAAATAGATTACAAGCTTACGTACAATGGAGCAAGAGAAGTACGCTTGGAGAACACGATGTTTGGTACAATGCAGGTGTAAGAAGTCATAGTTGGACAGTTAATGACCAAGCAACTTCTACAAGTGTTAGTCAAAGCGTGTTTTCACCAAGAGCTCAATTTGCAATAAAGCCTAATTGGGATAAAGATATGCTGTTTAGGATTAGTGGTGGATTATATTATCAGCCTCCTTTTTACAGAGAATTAAGAGATAGAAATGGTAATGTTCAAGCTAATGTTAAAGCGCAAAAATCTTTTCATTTAGTTATTGGTAACGACTACAGTTTTAGTTTATGGGATAGACCGTTTAAACTTACAAGTGAAGCATATTATAAAAAACTTACAGATGTAAATCCTTATACTTTAGAAAACGTAAGAATTAGATACAGAGCAAATAATAATGCCGAAGCGTTTGCCTACGGTTTAGATTTAAGACTTAATGGCGAGTTTGTTCCTGGTACAGAAAGTTGGTTTAGTTTTGGATATTTAAAAACCGAAGAAAACATAAATAACCGTGGTTATATTGCGCGTCCTACAGATCAACGTTTAAAATTTGCAGCATTATTTCAGGATTATGTGCCAAACATTCCAAGCATGAAAATGTATTTAAACTTGGTTTACAATACTGGTTTACCTGGTGGATCACCAAGTTATGCAGATCCTTATGTGTATCAAAACAGATTACCAGATTATAAACGTGCAGATGTTGGTTTACAGTTTGTTTTGGTAGATAAAAACAAGCAATTTAATTCTGGTTGGAAAAAACATTTTAAAGATTTATCTCTAGGATTTGAAATTTTTAACGTGTTTAATGTACAAAACTCTATTACAAATACCTGGGTAAGAGATGTGTATAGTAAAAGACAATACGCAATACCAAACTACTTAACACCAAGAGTTTTTAATATTAGAACAACAATGCGATTTTAGATAGATTTTAAAGTTTCTATGACGTAATCAACTTCTGCTTTTGTATTAAATTTACTTAAAGAAAATCGTAAAGAAGGTTTTTCTAATTCTTCATTAGTTAAAAGTTCTGATAATACATGACTTTTTTTTGTGCTTCCACTTTGGCAAGCACTACCTCTAGAACAAGCGATGCCTTTTAAATCTAACTGAAACTGAATCATTGATGTTTTTTCTGGAGGAAATGGTAACCTTACATTTAAAATAGTGTAAGTGCTTGATCCTAAGTTTCCGCTTTCACCATTAAATTCAACATCAGGAAAATTTATAAGTAATTGCTCTTTAAAATATGTTTTTAGTTGTGTTATGTAGTCACTATCGTGTTCTAAATTACTGTAAGCTAAAGTAAATGCTTTATTTAAAGCAACAATGTTATGTATAGCTTCTGTACCGGCACGATAACCACGTTCTTGTTCGCCACCAAAAATTATAGATTTTAGTCCAGAATTTTTTCTTACAAAAGCAAATCCTACACCTTTTGGTCCATGAAATTTATGCGCACTAGCTGCAATAAAATCTACTTTTATGTCTTGTAAATCTAAGTTATAATGTCCAATAGATTGTACGGTATCACTATGGAATAAAGCATAATTGGCTTGGCATAAATCTGCAACTTTTTTTAAGTCTAAAATAGTACCAATCTCATTATTAATATGCATTAAGCTTACTAAAACATTACTTTTACTTTCTAATAATTGGCTTAACTGTGTATAATTAATTTGCCCATTTTCATCTAAATTCAAATAAATTACTTTTACTTCAAATGTTTTCTGCAAATAATTTACTGTATTTAAAACTGCGTGATGCTCAATTTTTGTAGTAATAATGGTCCTTACACCAAGATCTCTAACTGCACTTTGTAAAACTAGATTATCTGCTTCTGTACCGCCAGAAGTAAAAATAATTTCGGAAGAAGACACATTTAATTGTTTGGCTATTGATTTTCTTGCCTGTTCTATAATAGCTTTAGCATTACGACCATAACTATGTGTGGAAGATGGATTTCCAAAAGTTTCATTTAAGACTTTAGCCATTTCATCTACGACTTGAGGCAACACTTTGGTTGTAGCAGCATTATCAAAATAAACAGTTTTCATATACAAGTTTTTATGCAAAAAGAAATGCAAAAATACTTTAAATAAAATTAATTGTTAATTGCATCGTTATTACATTGCTAATTCTTTTATTTTTGCTTTTAAAATTTAAATACTATGCGCAAACTATTTGCTTTTTCTATATTGATATTCAACTTTTTTTCTTGTGATGATGGTGATATTATTACTACTGAACTTGAATTTGACGATACGTTTTATGCTTGCGGAGACTTAGTTATTTATAAAACTAAAACCGATCCTAATCAAAGTTTGTCTTTACAAATAAGCAATACAAATTTTACAATTGCGCAAATGTTAGAGACTGAAGCAGATGCAGATAATGAGAATTTACTTGTTTTGGTAAACGATCAATTTGATCAAAATGATGTTAATAGTAGTTATTCTTTTAAATATAGAAGTTATGCCTCTTCGGTAGATAATTTATTTTGTAATGATGTTCCGCCAGATAATATTCAAATTACAGAAGATTATACTTCTGCTGGAAATTTTACTTTTTATATTACTTTAACTGAAGATGATAACGATGGTATTCCTGCAATTTTAGAAGATATAAATCAAAATGGTGATTTAAATGATGATGATACAGATGGTGACGGAATACCAAATTACATGGATGTAGATGATGATGGTGACAACGTTTTAACAACTAGCGAAGGTGTAAATTACAGTGCAGAAGATGGATTAACATTAGCATTAGACACAGATAATGATGGTATACCAAATTATCTTGACAATGATGATGATAACGACGGAACTTTGACAATAGACGAAGAAAACTCTAGCACACAAGATAACAACCCAACAAACGATGTAACCGATACAAATGCTGGTCCAGATTACTTAAATGATCAAGTTACTGCTACTTTAGCTGCAACTGCTTACAGACAACATACTATTTACGATACTTTTGAAGTAAATTTAATTATAAGTAATATCGATTTTGAAACTTTTGAATACCAAACGTACGATTTTGGTAATCTAGTAGACGATAGTAATACTAACGATTTTAATTTAAGCCAAACCAGAACAATTACACCAGAATTTTAATTAACTATTCTGAAAAATATAAACTTCGGTAGCGCCAAAACCATATTTTTTATAGTCCGCTTCGTAATATTTAATATTATCGTATCGGCTAAAAAGTGATTCTAATTCCATTTTTAAAACACCTTCGCCAACACCATGAATAAATACAATTTTTTGTATTTTTTTTCTAATAGCAAAATCTAATTGTCTTCTTGCAGTATCTAATTGTAGGTTAAGTTTATCAAAATTAGACATACCACGTTCGTTATCAACAAGTTTATGAAGATGTAAATCAACTTCCATTTTAGGTTGATAGCGTTCTTTAGGCTTAATTTTTATACTCTTTTTTGGTTTTTTATCTTCTTTTTCAAGCTTGTAAGTTCTAAGATCAACATTATTAAAAGAGTGTTGATTTAATTCAGATTTTTTAATCACAACCAATTCACTGGAATCAAAATCTAAATCAAAACCTTCTTCGGTTACAATAGTTATTCTAGAATTATTTATGGACTTTACGGTACCTGAAAGTACATCGTCTAAAACTTCAACTTTATCTCCTACTTTAAACATTATTCTTCTTCGTCTACAGGTTCACTTTTTATAAATGATGATTTATTTTTTTTACTTGGAATGGTTTTTTGAAGATTAAAAATACCATACATTAAAATTGCTATTCCTAAAACTAATAACACAATATTTTGGTCTTTATTAGCATTGGCATAGATAGCAACAATAGCACCAAATAATATAAAAAGATAGTTTTTATTCATAATTAAATAATCAAAGATAACTTAAATAGGTTTGAAAATTAAGACGTAAAATAAAACAAAAACGACAAACCTTAATTAATGTTTTTACGTAAATAATAAAAATACTTTTAATAAAGGGTTAAAAACTAATGTATTTTACTTATATTTATTTGAAAATACTATTTTTGTGTGTAAAATTTAAAAATTAAAATGAAACATTATTACCTACTAATTGTATCGCTTATAGCTTTTCAATTGTCAAATGCCCAATTGACAGTTAGAAACAACGCGTATGTTTTTGCTACAGATGTTGTAGTCTATGTTGAAGACGATGTAAACTTAACCGAATCTAATTCTACATTCTACCTAAGAGACGAAGCTCAATTACTTCAAGGTCCAGGAAACACAGGTAACTCTGGTTTAGGAAGATTAAGTGTTTATCAAGAAGGAAATGTAGATAATTTTGCTTACAATTATTGGTGTTCTCCTGTTGGAAATGTTAATGCTAACACAGTTGGTAATAGAACATTTATACCAAACACTAACTTTTATGATGTTGTAGACTTAACAAATAGTAACCTTGCTGGTTATACTACTTCAAACTATAATGGTACAAGCGCTCCTTTAAATATTGAACAATATTGGTTATGGAAATATAATCCAGGTACTGCTTATAGCGAATGGGATTATGTTGGTCAAAGCGGATTTGTAGATGCTGGTTATGGATTTACAATGAAAGGTGTAATTGGAGGTAACCAACAATATGATTTTAGAGGAAAACCAAACGAAGGTGAAATAAGTACCGCTGTTGGACTTGGACAAGAAACTTTAATAGGTAATCCTTATCCTTCTGCTTTAGATGCTTTAGCTTTTATACACGACCCAAATAATGTACCTCTTTTAGATTCTGCTACGTTATACTATTGGGATCACGATCCAACTGCTAATTCTCATGTTTTAGTAGAATATCGTGGTGGATATGGTACATATACGATAGATATTACTGGTACTACTGAAACATATACTCCACCAACTTACGACACATATAATGCAGATGGTACATTAAATACTGTTGGTGGCGCTTCTACCTCTGGTAAAATCGCAAGAAGATACATACCAATAGGACAAGGTTTTATGGTTAGAGGATTAATAGCTGGTAATTTATTAACATCTGATAGTCATAGAGTGTTTTATAGAGAATCTGCTGCTGAAAGTGAGTTTTTTAGATCTGCTTCTCAAAACACTAATGTAAATTCTAATCAAGACAATTCTGGTATACAATACAATGATCAGGGATTATCAATTGTGCCATCAGATTTTAAACGTTTTAGATTAAACATTGATTTTAATGACACTTATACTAGACAACTAGTACAAAATTTTCATTATACAGCAACGCCTAATGAAGATTATGGTTTAGAAAGTAAAATATATCAAGTATTAGATTCTGATATCTATTGGCCTCAAAATGGTGATAAATATGTTGCTCAAGCTAATGCTTACGACTTAAATTTAGCGATACCTTTAGAGTTAAAGTTACAACAACAACAGTTAATTAGATTTAGAATATTTGATGTTCAAAACTTTGAAACAAATCAACCAATTTATGTACATGATATAGAAAATGATACTTATGTTAATCTTCAAAATCAAAATTTTGAAATTAACTTACCAGCTGGTGATTATTCTAATAGATTTGAAATCACATTTGTAGAAGCTGCAACCTTATCTACTGAAGAATTTACTGATAATTCATTTAATGTTTTACAAAATAATAATACATCAGAATTGATTGTATTAAATCCTAAAAAATTAGATATAGAAAGTATAAAATTATACGATGTATCTGGAAAATTAATTTTTGATAAAATTGTAAAAGCTAATAATGATCGTTTAAGCTATTCTACAAAAAATTTAAGCGATGGTGTATATTTAGTACAAACAACGTTATCTAATAGTAACATTACTACCAAAAAAATTATTGTTTCTAACAAGAAATAATTTTTAAATTAAACACTAATAAAAAAGGCTTTTACAAATTTGTAAAAGCCTTTTTTATTAAATTTAACCACTATGAATATAGATTCAAACATAATGTTACCATGTGTTAACAAGCAAATTTTAGGATTTGAATGTTCTGGTTGTGGTATACAACGTGCTTTTTATTTATTAATAGATGGAGAATTTATTAATGCTTTTTATATGTATCCTGCAATTTATACTTTAATAGTATTTGCAGCAACAGTTGTTGTTTCATTGTTTTATAAATTTAAATACTCAAATAAAATAATTTCTATACTCGCAATAATTAATATCTTAATAATACTCTTTAATTTTATATACAAACTAATCAATTAACATTATGAAAAAAAGACTAAACCCAACACTTGTTTACATTTTATCTATTGTAGGATTACTATGCTGCTGTTTTGGCGGACTAGGTTTTTTATTATCTGGTAGCGCTTATTTAGTAGCAAACAATAGTTTAAAAGACGCAGAATTAAACCCAGATAATTATGAAACTGGTCAAAGTGAATATAATCAAATGAAAACAGCAAAAACTGTAGCTTTAATCATTACAATAATTAATATATTTTACTTGCTGTTAACTATTTATAGAATTTATACTGTTGGTTGGGACGAGTTATTAGAACAATCTAGACAAATGATGGAACAATACCAACAAGCACAACAAAGTGCAGAATAAAAAAAAGCGACCTAAAATGGTCGCTTTTTTGTTTTACTTTTCAAAAGTCTTTAATGTTTCTGTGATTATTTTTACACAATCTAATAATTGATCTTTAGTCATTACTAAAGGCGGCGCAAAACGTATTATATTTCCATGTGTTGGTTTTGCTAATAAGCCATTATCACGTAATGCTAAACAAATATTCCAAGCAGTATCACTATCTTCATCATCGTTTATAACAATTGCGTTTAATAACCCTTTACCTCTTACTAAATTAACAATATTACTTGTTTCTATGTATTTGTTAATTTCAGCTCTAAATAATTCACCTAAATCGTAAGCTTTTTGTGCAAGATCTTCTTCTCTTACGACTTCTAAAGCAGCTATTGCTACTGCAGCAGCTACAGGATTACCACCAAAAGTACTTCCGTGGTTACCAGGTTTTATTACATTCATTACATTATCGTTAGCTAACACAGCACTTACAGGATATGCGCCACCACTTAATGCTTTACCTAAGATTAAAACATCTGGTTTTACTTCTGGAGTACCAGAACAGTTTTTATTTTCACAAGAACAATTACCACATGTTGCTAATAATCTTCCTGTTCTTGCAATACCTGTTTGTACTTCGTCTGCAATAAATAGCACATTGTATTTTTCGCAAAGCGCTTTTGCTTTGGCAAGATAACCTTCACTAGGTACATAAACACCTGCTTCACCTTGTATAGGTTCTACTAAAAATCCAGCTACATTAGAATTATTTTGTAATGCGGCTTCTAATTGCTCTAAATTATCGTAATCAATTTTTATAAATCCATTGGTATACGGTCCAAAGTTTTTGCGTGCTACAGGATCATTTGAAAATGAAATAATGGTCGTTGTACGTCCGTGAAAGTTGTTTTTACAAACAATAATTTCGGCTTCATTTTCTTCTATACCTTTTACTTCGTAAGCCCATTTTCTGCATAGTTTTAAAGCGGTTTCTACAGCTTCGGCTCCTGTATTCATTGGTAATAATTTATCAAAACCAAAGTATTCTGAAGCAAATTTTTCGTAGCGTCCAAGCATGTCATTATAAAATGCTCTAGAAGTAAGAGTTAATTGTTTTGCTTGTTCTACCATTGCTCCAACAATTTTTGGATGACAATGTCCTTGGTTTACAGCAGAATAAGCCGATAAAAAATCATAATATTTTTTACCTTCTACATCCCAAACAAAAACACCTTCACCTTTACTAAGTACTACTGGTAATGGGTGATAATTGTGTGCTCCGTATTGGTTTTCTAAGTCCATCGCTTGTTGCGATGTTAATTGGTCTAAAACAGCCATTTTTAAAAGTTTTTAAAGTGAAAAAATAACCATTCCTTTCTACCTTTATCCTTTCGATAAGTCTCGAAAATTCAGCGTGGGAAAGAAATCATCCCTAGAAGTTGCAAAATAATAAATTATACAACTGTTTAAAAACAATTTTATTCATTTTTAATAGATTAATCAATTTTATTAAAATTTTAATTGTAGTGTATTATTTACTCAAACCTTTGTTTACTTTTGCAGCATGCCAAGAAGAGATAGAAATAAATTTGTAAAACGCGGTCAATTAATAGATTTAGACATAGTTGACTACGCATTTGGTGGTAAAGGTATTGCCAGAATTAATAACGAATTAGGAAACTTTGTTCTTTTTGTACCTAATACTTTACCTGGTCAAAAAGTAAAAGCTAGAGTTGTTAAAGCTAAAAAGAAATACGCCGAATGTAAATTAATTGATGTACTACAAAAATCTCCTGATGAAGTAAATTTAAATTTTCACGAAATTTCTGGAGCACCTTACATTAATTTACCTATAGAAAAACAACACCAATACAAGTACACTAGTACTATGGATTTGTTTAAAAAAATTGGTAAAGTAACAGATATTGAGGATTATTTTGACCAATTTGTATCGTCTCCTAACCTATTCCACTATCGTAACAAAATGGAATATAGTTTTTCTGCAATTGGCTACGATCATGAAAATAACACAGATGTAGACGAGTTTACACTTGGTTTTAAACGTCGCGGTACTTGGTGGATTGGAGACAATCTTGATAAAGATAGTGGCTTATTTGATAAAGACTTAGAAGATAACTTAATAAAAATAAAGGCGTATTGCGAAGCAACAGGACTTAATCCTTGGCATGCTCCAAAACGTGAAGGTTTTTTTAGATATTTAGTAGTTAGAAAATCGTTTAAAACTAATCAACTTTTATTTAATTTGGTTACCACTTCTAATGATTTAAATCAATTTGATCTTAATGAATTTGCAAAATTTTTGGTGTCACTATTTAAAGATAGAGTTGCTGGTTTTTTACATACAATTAATGATGAACAAGGCGATCGTACAATTGCGACTTCGGGAAGCATTAATTTAATTTACGGAGAAGATAAAATTGTTGAAGAACTACTTGGATTAAACTTTGAAATTAGCATGAAAAGCTTCTTCCAAACCAATCCAAAATCTGCCGAAAAACTATACCAAAAGGTTGTAGATTATGCTTTAGAAGATAAAGAAGCAGTAGATAACTCTGTAGTATTAGATTTATTTTGCGGTACAGGAACCATTGGACAAATTATAGCATCTAAAAGTAATAACACCAAAATTGTTGGTGTAGATATTGTTGCATCTGCAATAGAAGATGCTAAATTAAACGCTAAAAGAAATAATATAAAAGGATTAGAATTTTATGCAGAAGATGTTGGTAAATTTTTAAGTAAATATCCACAATACAAAAATAAAATTCAAACAATAATACTAGATCCAGCACGTTCTGGAATTGCGCCAAAAACTTTAAATAAAATTATAAATTTAAACGCAAAACGTATGGTTTACGTATCTTGTAATCCTGCAACACAAGCAAGAGATACAGAAACGTTAATTAATGCAGGTTTTAAATTAAAAAAAATAAGTTTAGTAGATCAGTTTCCGCATACATCTCACATAGAAACTGTTGTATTATTTGAAAAATAAATAATGAAAAAAATCATATTACTTTTATTAACCTTTACGATACTAACAACTTGCGAACGTGACGATTTGTGCCCAGAAAGTACACCAACAACACCAAGTATGATTGTAGATTTTAAGGACAATAATATTATAGAAAACTCAAAGTCTGTTTTTAATTTAATAATTATTGGTGTTGAAGATGATAGTGTTTTTCCGCTTAGTACAAATGTACCTGAAGACTCATTTTTAAGAGAATTTTCTGGAACCGATTTAAATCAAATTTCTTTACCATTAAAAACAGACGAAGATCAAACTCAATTTATTTTAATTAAAGAATTTGAAATAGATGATAATGATACTCCAGACGATTTTTCTGATGATTTTTTTACAGGAAATCAAGAATTGTTAACCATAAACTATACAAGAGAAGATCTATACGTGTCTAGAGCTTGTGGTTATAAAACTATTTTTAAAACCATTAATATTAATATAGATTCTGGTACAGATGGACCATGGATTTTTCAAACTATACCACAAAACGACAACTTAATTATTGAAGATGAAACTATTACGCATTACATTTTTTCTCATTAATACATTATGTATCGTTGGGTATGCAAATGCACAAGATACACTACAAAACACTGCTAAACCAAAATTAAAATATGGTCTTAGACTTGGTGCAGATGCAGGTAAATTAATTAGATCTTTTTTAGATGATGACTATAAAGGTTTTGAAATTGTTGGTGATTATAGACTTACTAAAGAATGGTATATTGCTGGAGAATTAGGTACTGAGGAAAAAATTACAACTAATGATTATTTAAGCGTTACAGCTTCTGGTAGCTATTTTAAAGCTGGTGCAGATTATAACATGTATGATAATTGGATTGGAATGGAAAATATGATCTATGCTGGTTTTAGAGTTGGTGCAAGTACATTTAGTCAAACCAGAAATAATTATACTGTATACAATACTAATCAATATTGGTCACCACAAAATTCTAGTACAGAAAGCATAAAATTTAGTGGTTTATCTGCAATATGGGTAGAACTTCAGATAGGTATTAAAGCTGAAGTTTTAAATAATTTGTTTGTAGGAATAAATGCTCAATTAAAAAGCATGATAAGTCAAGACCAACCAGAAAATTTAGAAAATTTATATGTTCCTGGTTTTAATAAAACCTACGATTCTAATAGTATTGGTGTTGGTTATGGTTACACTGTTTCTTATATGATACCTTTGTTTAAAAAAAGTAACACAAAGAAGGAGAAAAAAGAAAAAGAAGAATTACCAGAAAACACTAATAACTAGTATCATCTATTTCCTATTAAGCTTCTATAACGTACTATCAAAATTGATACAGTAGAATCTTTTAGTATAGATCTGACTTTTAATTGATCTAAATTAATTCTAGGTGTTAAAGCCCAAATATACTTTGTTGTTTCAGGGAAATTATCTTTTAAAAAGTTATAATCTTTATAATTGGTAGAAACAGCTAATTTATTATCCTTATTTAATTTACTTTGTATCAATTGAATTATAGAGTCTTTTTCCGTTTGCGGTTTTGAGTAAATATTTGGTGGTAAATAATAACTTGTATTAAATCCTTCTCTTGAAAAAATTGGTAATGCTTCTGGTATTGTTGATTCTACTAATACATTTGTATAATCGTAGTTTAATTTATTTAAATCTGCTTTTAATTTTTTTAATACCAATAAAGAGTTTTCAGTATTTAAATTTTTAATATCTAACCATAAGCGAGGTTTTTTATCTTTTAATACAGTTAAATAATCTTCAAAATATAATTGAATAGATTTTGCTGGTGGATGATTAACATCTAAAACATTTTTTTTACTATCATAAACTAAATCTAACTCTACGCCTTTAAAATAAAGTAATGAAGCTTCTAGTTTTTCTTTACTATTTACCCTATGTGCATAAATCTTATTTGTATAACCTATATGCTCTAAGTTAAAAGGAAAAAAATAATAAAAAACAGCTAATAAACTTAAAAGAATACCTATTAAAACTAATCGTTTTTTATTTATCATAGTCTATATTTGTTTTTATTAGTCTTTTTTTAAATTTAAAATTTGGACTAAAAATACTTCTTGTACTATCAAATTTATTGTGTTTAATTTTTAAAAGATCAGAAAAACTGTGAATAAAATCATCTAAAATATATTTTCTTTTTAAGTATGAATTAAACTCAAAACTATCTTTATTCTCTTTTTTGTATTTATCTGACATCCAAACTATAAAAGGTATTTCATACATCGGTTTTGTAGCTAAATATTCGTTGTGCCCTACAAAATCTATAGTATCATAAAGTTCATCGCCATGATCAGAGAAATAAATTACTAAGCTTTTATCTTCTAATGCTTTTATTTGATCTATAATACTTCTTACTATATAATCATTATAAGTAATAGCGTTATCATATTCGTTAATTAATTTTATAGCTTTATTAGACGTGTTAAGTCTAATATTATTAGGGCTATTTGTAAATTGATTAAAACTATCTGGATACCTATACTTATACACACCATGTGTTCCCATTAGGTGTATAAAAATAATTTTTTTTTCTTCTTTATTTTGTAAGACCTTTTTTAGTTCGGGTAATATTTTTTCATCTAAACTTACTTCATTACTATTACCTATAGATAAAGGAATAAATTTATTCGCTGCTTGGCCAATAATTGTAGATACGCTTTCATGTAAACCTACTGGTCTTTGATTTGTTATCCAATATGTATTGAAACCTGCTGCATTTGCTAATTGTACAATAGATGTATTATTTTTTTTATTTGGGTATTGATAATCTGAAAAAGTTAAAATTTTATCTAATGCAATAATTGTATGTGTATTACTTGTTATTACATTTTTAAAGACTAAAAGTTCTTCTTTTATTTCTGATAACAAGGGATTTGTTTCTCTTTGATAACCATACAATTGCATGTGCCAATTAGAGGTAGATTCTCCAATTATCACTACATAAGTTTCTTTCTCTTTATTTTTAATTTCTTGTACAGTAACAAATGGACTTAATTGATTTGCTAATTCTGATTTTAAATTCTTTTTAAATTCTTTATACTCTTTATAACTTAATACTGAATTATATATTAAATTTTCCTTTTTAAACTTAAAAGCAATAATAGAAGTGGTTATACAAATACATAAAAAAGACAATAATTTTAATGACTTTGTAATTTTAATTGTTTCTTTTTTACCAAAAATAAAATATACCAATACAGGTAAGGCTAAAAGTAAAACCGAAATGATAATTACATAATTATCAAAATAAAATTTTAAAAACTCAATAGATTCGGTTTTGTTAGTTTCAAAAATTACATAATAAGCAGAAGCATCTAATCTAACTTTGTAATGGTGATAAAAACTTATTTTAATAAATACTAAAAACGACAAAAACAAAGTTGTAATAGTAACTATATAATTGTTTATTTTTGAAAAAAAAATTGCTAAAAGACTATAAATTAATAACGAAAAAGTGCCAAAAGCGATTAATTCTTTTAATAAAATCTTTGTTTTTAGTATTTCATAATAACCTAATACACCTAATATTGCTAAAGGAAGAAGTATATAAAATAATAACTTAAAGTATTTATTATGAAGAATTTGCATCATCTAATTAAACTTAGCTTTCTTACTTCCAGCATAAATTTCATATTTAATTAATCTAGATTCTAGTTTAGCATTAAATAATTTTATTTTTCTTGACGGTCTTAAACCAACGTGCTTTAAAGCTTCTAAATTGGAAGTAATAAACCAAGCATCTGTATTTGGGTAATTTTGCTTTAAGGTATCTCCTATTTGTTTATAAAACTGCTCCATTTCTATATCAAGACGTTCGCCATAAGGTGGATTGAATACCATATGTAATTTTTGTGCTTCACCAGGACGTTGTGTTTTAAAAAAGTCTTCGTGTTTTATTGATATAAACTCGTCTAAATGTGCATTTTTAATATTTTCTTTTGCTTTATGTACAGCACTTGGTGACTTATCGTAACCATAAATTTTATGATGAAAATCTCTGGTTTTCTTTAATAAAGATTCTTCTATTTTTTCAAATAATTCTACGTCCCAATCTTGCCAACGCTCAAAAGCAAACTCTTTACGCATTAAATTTGGTGGTATATTACAAGCTATCATTGCAGCTTCGGCTAGCATTGTTCCGCTACCGCACATTGGATCCATAAAATCACTTTGTCCGTCCCAACCAGAAAGCATAATTAATCCTGCTGCTAACACTTCATTTATAGGTGCAATGTTAGTTGCTAATTTATAACCACGTCTATGCAAAGACTCGCCAGAACTATCTAAAGATATTGTACAAACAGAGCGATCTATGTGTACGTTTATTTTTAAATCTGGAAAACGTAAATCTACATTTGGTCTAACGCCACCATTATCTCTAAACCTATCTACTATCGCATCTTTTGTTTTTAATGCTATAAATTTAGAGTGTGTAAAGTGTTTAGAATGTACTGTTGCATCTATTGCTAAACTACCTGTAGGTTTTAAGTATTTTTCCCACTTAATATTGTAAACTTGTTTGTATAAATCTTCTTCGTTAGAAACTCTAAACGTTTTTATTGGTTTTAAGATTTTTATTGCTGTACGTAATGCTAAATTTGCTTTGTACATAAAGCCTTTATCTCCTACAAAAGTTACGTTACGTACGCCTGCTTTTACATCTTGTGCACCTAATTGCTTTAACTCTTTTACTAATAAATCTTCAAAACCAAATAAGGTTTTGGCAACCATGTTGAAATTTTCTTCCATATTATTCGTCTAATACTTTGCAAAAATACTCTATTTTTGCCGGAAACATAACCTTTGTTGATAATTGGGTTAAGGATTGAGCAATTTGTTTGAGCTCCTTGCAAAGAGCGAGTTGCGAAAGCCTGGTAAACTGTTGCCTAAGCGAAAGTTTAAACCCTAAAAAACTAACTATGACAAATCTTTCAAAAAAATGGTACGCGTCTTGGTTTGACACACCATTTTATCATATACTTTATAAAGATCGGGATTACGCTGAAGCGGAAGCTTTTATGACGAATTTAACCGAATATCTAAATTTACCCGAAAATGCTAAAATTTTAGATTTGGCTTGCGGTAAAGGTAGACATAGTATCTTTTTAAATAAATTAGGATATAATGTTGTTGGTGCAGATTTATCTGAAAATAGTATAAATTTTGCTAAACAATTTGAAAACGATACTTTAGCCTTTAAAGTACATAATATGTGCTTACCTATTGGCGATACTTTTGATGCTGTTTTTAATTTATTTACAAGTTTTGGATATTTTGAGGACGAAAACGATAATCTTAACACCATAAAAGCAATACAGTCTAATTTAAATGAATTTGGCTTTGGTGTTATTGATTTTATGAATACCGATTATGTTATAAAACATCTAGTTAAAGAAGATATTAAAACCGTTAATGGTATAGATTTTTTACAACAACGACGTGTAGAAAACGGTTATATCATTAAAGATATTAGCTTTACTTTTGAGAATGAAAATTATAAATTTACAGAACGTGTAAAGGCTTTTACATTAAACGATTTTGAAAATTTATTTGAAAAAGCTAACGTGTATTTACTTGATGTTTTTGGTGATTATAAACTAAGTAAGTATGATAAAAACCAATCTGAAAGATTAATTATGATTTTTAAATAGTTGTTAACCAACTTTCATTATTTTTTAAATGCTAAATATTATTTTACCCATTTTAAGTGTTGTTTTAGGTGTTGTATTAGTTTTAATTTTTAAACCTAATAAATCGTCTAACCTAAAACTATTACTTGCATTTAGTGGAGCATTTTTATTATCTGTCACTGTTTTTAATTTTTTACCAGAAGTTTACCATCATAACCATGATAAACCAATTGGTATTTTTATAATGGCTGGTATTTTACTTCAAATTATACTGGAATTTTTCTCTAAAGGTGCAGAACATGGACATGTACATTTAGATAAAAACAGTATTAAGTTTCCTTGGTTACTATTTGTTAGTTTGAGTATACATAGTATATTAGAAGGTATTCCTATACATGCGCACGATCAATTATTATATGGGATTATTATTCATAAATTACCTATTGCAATTATTTTAAGTACCTTTTTTATTAGTTCTAAAATTGGTCTAAAAAAAATGGTTTTATTTTTAGGTCTTTTTGCTTTAATGACGCCATTAGGCACATATTTATCAGAAAATTTCACGTTTTTTACTACTTATTTTTATGAAATTTCGGCAATTGTAATTGGTATCTTTTTACATATTAGTACCACTATTTTATTTGAAAGTAACGAAGGACATAAATTTAATATTGTTAAATTAAGTACCATTGTCCTTGCAGTTATTATTGCCTATTTTATATAACACTTAAACCAATTAATTATGTTTTCTAAGGAAGAATCTAGACGCTTAAAACAAGAATTTTGGACAAGTTTTGGTAAATCGTTTCCTAGAAAATGGATATTGTATAACACAAAACTTAAAGGTGTAAGTTTTAAATTTCATTTTGACAACAAAAAAGCTTTAGTCGCATTAGATCTAGAAGATAGCTTAGAACATCGTATTAAATATTGGGAAAAACTGGTAGCACTTCAATCTATTTTAAAAGACGAATTCTTACCAAAAGCCATTTACGAAGAAGAGTTTTTTTTAGAAAATGGTAAAGAAATCTCTCGCATTTACGTTCCGTTAGGCTATAAAGTTTCGATCCATAATAAAAACAATTGGCAAGACGTTATGGTGTTTTTTAATGATATCATGAGTCGGTTTGAGGCGTTTTTTTTAGAATATAAAGATATTATTGAAGGTTAACTAAACCACAAAAAACAAAATCATAAAAAAGTGTAATATTGCACCAGCTAGAACAAATAAATGCCATATAACATGATTATATGGAATTTTTTCTATTGCATAAAATACTATACCAACGGTATAAGCTAATCCGCCTGCAATTAATAAAACTAATCCATTAGAAGCCATTATACTACTTAATGTAGAAAAATCAAATACGATAAGCCAACCCATTACCAAATACAATAATGTAGAAAAGGTTTCGAATTTACCAGTGAAAAACAGTTTTAAAATCACACCAAATCCAGCAATTGCCCAAACTATATAAAACAACAACCAACCTTTACTCTGCTCTAAAGTGATTAGTAAAACTGGTGTATAAGTTCCTGCGATTAGAAGATAAATACTAATGTGATCTACAATTCTAAAATAATGTTTCTTTTTCTCGTCTGTAAAACTGTGATACATCGTAGACGCAGTAAACAAAATAATTATTGAAATACCATAAACAATAACACTAAACAAGCTAAACGCTGTTTTTTTAGTTTCAAAAACTATTAATAAGATTAAGGCGACAATACCAAAAACAGCACCAATCGCATGTGTTAAAGCGTTTAACTTTTCTTCAAATACTGTTTGTTGCCTCATTAATTAGTTGTGGTTTTTGCATTTGCCCATTTATCACTTAGTTCAAAATAGTCAAAATCTATAGCTGGTGCACGTAATTTAAGATGTCCGCCTTGTGATAATCTAATTAATATATCTTCAATTAAAAAATCTTCTTCAACATTTGCTGGATCAAATTCTCTTTTTAAAGAAATATCGAACAAACTTGCAGTACTATTAAACCAAAATGCTCTCCAACCACTTCTTAATTCTTTAATTAATTCAAACGTAGTTTTACCGGTTTGTCTATGTATAAGTTTTACTAGAATTTGACCTTCAGTTCGTGTTAGTTTTTTTAATTCTTCAGAAAATTCTTCTTCAATATATTTTTGCACTTTTCGGGCATAGCTTTTCTTTTCACTACGTTTTTCTAAGGTATTAAGACGTTCGTTTAAAGTCTCTAAACGCTCTGCAGCTAACTTCGCATATGGATACACTTTTAGTGTTTTTCGCCATAAGATTAAATATCTACGTCGGTCTTCTTTACTTTTAAATTCTAATTTAGGCAACAGCATCACTTCATCTAAATAAATAGATGTTTTTGGTATAGAATCGCCTTCTATTATAATGTAGTCTGTTGTTGTTACTGTAGTCGTATCTTTAACTACTTCATCTTCTTGAGCTAATAACCAAAACGGAAGCAAAAGCATTAATAAAACATTCTTTTTCATATCAATAAAGCTACTAAAACTATTCCATTTTTAATTGTTAATACAAAATTAATAATTAACGCTTCTCTAACTATTAAATAACTGTGAATATTGTTATTTTAGGCAAAAATTAATATCAAATGGCAAAAAAATCTATACTTAATAAAAAGTCTATGGACTTTTTAGAAAAATATTTAAATAATGCTGCGCCTACAGGTTACGAATGGGACGGACAAAAGCTTTGGATGGATTATCTAAAACCTTATGTAGACGAATTTATTACAGATACTTACGGTACTGCAGTTGGTGTTATTAATCCTGAGGCAAAATATAAAGTGGTTATTGAAGGTCATGCAGACGAAATCTCTTGGTATGTAAACTATATTTCGGATAATGGACTAATTTATGTGATCAGAAACGGAGGAAGCGACCATCAAATTGCGCCAAGTAAAGTTGTAAACATACATACCAAAAATGGCATTGTAAAAGGTGTATTTGGTTGGCCTGCAATTCATACCCGTAATCGTGCGAAAGAAGAAGCGCCAAAACCAGATAACATTTGTATTGATATAGGCGCAAAAGATAAAGACGAAGTTTTAAAAATGGGCGTACACGTTGGTTGTGTGATTACTTATCCTGACGAATTTCATATCTTAAACGGAGAAAAATTTGTTTGTCGTGCATTAGATAATCGTATGGGAGGATTTATGATTGCTGAAGTAGCTAGACTATTAAAAGAAAACAAAAAGACACTTCCTTTTGGTTTATATATCACAAATTCTGTTCAAGAAGAAATAGGTTTACGTGGTGCACAAATGATTACTGAAACCATTAAACCTAACGTTGCAATTGTTACAGATGTTACGCACGATACAACAACACCAATGATAGACCGTAAAAAAGAAGGTCATTTAGAAATTGGACTTGGTCCTGTTGTGGCTTATGCACCTGCTGTGCAGCAAAAACTGCGTGATTTAATTACAGATACTGCCGAAGCTAAAAAAATCCCATTCCAACGTAGTGCCTTAAGTAGAGCTACAGGAACAGATACCGATGCTTTTGCTTATAGTAATGGTGGCGTTGCTTCAGCATTAATTTCTTTACCGCTACGTTACATGCATACTACTGTAGAAATGGTACATAAAGATGATGTAGAAAACGTAATCAAGTTAATTTACGAAACGTTACTTAAAATTGAAGACGGAGAAACGTTTAGTTACTTTAAATAATACATAATAAATTCCCACGAAAGTGGGAATCTTTTTTTAATGGACGAATTAATTGACATAGTCACAAAAACAGGTGAACCAACTGGTAAAACAGCTCCAAAATCAGAGATTCATTCAAAGGGATTTTATCATAACACAGCGCATCTTTGGTTATACACCTCTAAAGGAGACATTTTATTAGCGCAAAGAAGTTTTAATAAAGCCATTTGTCCTGGTTTATGGGATGTATCTGTAGCTGGACATATTGATGCTAATGAGACTATTGAAGATGGAATTATCCGTGAAGCTAAAGAAGAGATTGGCTTAGAACTATCTAAAGAAAATTTACAAAAAATTGGAGTTTTTCCTTGTTTTCAAACCTATTCAAATGGTATAATTGATAACGAATTTCATCATACATTTATAGCGCAATTACATGTTGATCTATCTAAATTAACACTACAAAAAGAAGAAGTAGAACGTGTAAAATTAGTAAGTATTTCGCAATTCAAAGATCTGTTAGAAAATAGCACTTCAAACAATCACTTTGTAGCTAGTAACGCAAACTATTATTCTAAAATCCTAGAAGCTATCATCAAAAAAACTATTTAATGTCTGTTATTCAACTTATTATAATGGCGTTAGCGCCAATAGCCGCAATTGTTGCCTACATATATTTTAAAGATAAATATGAAAAAGAGCCAACCAGATTATTACTTACGTCCTTCATTTTAGGCGCATTAGTTAGTGTTGTTCTTGCTTTAATCCTCTACTCTGTATTTAATATAATTTTACCGTTACAAAATAAACTAAGCATTTGGGAACAATTTAAACAAGCTTTTTTTGTTGTAGGATTTACAGAAGAATTTAGCAAATTTTTAATTGTTTTATTATTTGCTCAAAGACATAAAGAGTTTAATGAGCCCTTTGATGGTATTGTCTATGCAGTAATGGTTTCTATGGGATTTGCCGCTACAGAAAACATAATGTATGTTCTAAACAATGGACCTGGTACAGCTTTACTAAGAGCGTTTACAGCAGTACCAGCACATGCAACCTTTGGTATTTTAATGGGTTACTTTATGGGTAAAGCTAAGTTTGAACCTAATAAGCTATTCTTAAATTTATGTGGTTTATTTTTAGCCATACTTTTTCATGGTGCTTACGACTTTTTCTTATTTATAGATTTTGTTCCAGGAATATGGATTGGTGCATTTATATCTTTAGCTTTAGGGTTAATTTTATCTAGAAAAGCGATTAAAATTCATCAAAAAGGTTCATTTTTCAATTAAATAACAATCTATAAATTAGATAAAGAATTAACATCTTCATTCTACTAAAAAAGGATTAATCAGTATCTTTACAAGTAAATTTTAAAAACATTTACATGAAGACACCTTTTAAAGTAAAAGTTAATTCTACTTCAGAATTCGAGGTCTCATCAGAAGATATTTCAGCTTTAGATAGTGTAAAAACTACCAACACATCTTTTCATCTATTAAAAGATAACACATCGTATAAAGCAAAAATCACTGAGACTAACTTCAATAAAAAAGAATACACTGTTTTAATTAATAATAACACGTATGTTGTTAATATTGAGAATAATCTTGATCAATTAATAAAATCTTTAGGGTTTGAAATTGGCGCTTCTAAGAAAGTAAACGAAATAAAAGCACCAATGCCAGGACTTATTCTAGATGTTATGGTAAAACCTGGTGATGAGGTTAAAGTAGACACACCTTTACTAATCCTTGAAGCTATGAAAATGGAAAATAGCATCCTATCTCCTCGTGATGGTGTTATTAAATCTGTTTCTGGCAACAAAGGAAATACCGTCGATAAAGGTGAATTATTAATTGAATTTGAATAAAATGAAAAAAATATTAGTCGCCAATCGTGGCGAAATTGCTATAAGAGTAATGAAAACTGCTCAAAAAATGGGCATTAAAACAGTTGCAGTCTACTCTACCGTAGATCGTAATGCACCTCATGTTAAATTTGCAGACGAAGCTGTTTTAATAGGTGAAGCGCCATCTAATCAATCCTATTTATTAGGGCAAAAAATAATTGACGTCGCAAAATCTTTAAACGTAGATGGTATTCATCCTGGTTACGGGTTTTTAAGTGAAAATGCAGAATTTGCAGAACTTTGTGAAGCTAATAACGTCACTTTTATTGGACCAAAATCATATGCCATAAAAGTTATGGGTAGTAAATTAGCTGCTAAAGATGCGGTTAAAGCCTACGATATTCCAATGGTACCTGGTACAGACCAAGCTATTACAGATATTGCTGAAGCTAAAAAAATAGCGCAAGGCATTGGTTTTCCTATTCTAATAAAAGCATCTGCTGGTGGCGGCGGTAAAGGAATGCGTATAGTTGAAAAAGAAGCAGATTTTGAATCCCAAATGAATCGCGCCATTAGTGAAGCAGTTAATGCATTTGGTGATGGCTCTGTTTTTATAGAAAAATATGTAGCATCACCAAGACACATCGAAATTCAAGTCATGGCAGATACACATGGTAATGTTATTCATCTTTTTGAACGCGAATGTAGTATTCAACGTCGTCATCAAAAAGTTGTAGAAGAAGCGCCAAGTGCTGTACTTACTCCAGAATTAAGAGAAAAAATGGGACAAGCAGCTATTAAAGTTGCAAAAGCTTGTGATTATGTTGGTGCTGGAACAGTCGAGTTTTTATTAGATGACGCACATAATTTCTATTTCTTAGAGATGAATACCAGATTACAAGTAGAACATCCTGTAAGCGAAATTATTGCTGGTGTTGATTTAGTAGAACTTCAAATACAAGTCGCTCGTGGCGAAAAACTACCTATTAAACAAGAGGATTTGAAAATAAATGGTCATGCTTTAGAGCTTCGTGTGTATGCAGAAGATCCTTTAAACGACTTCTTACCAAGCGTTGGTCATTTAGAGCAATACCAAATTCCGCAAGGTGAAGGTATTCGTGTAGACAATGGTTTTGAAGAAGGTATGGACATTCCAATTTATTATGATCCAATGTTAGCCAAATTAATAACTTATGGTAAAACTCGTGAAGAAGCTATACAAATTATGCTTAAAGCCATTCAAGAATACAAAGTAAAAGGCATAGAAACCACGTTACCATTTGGAGCTTTTGTTTGTCAACATGAAGCTTTTACATCTGGAAATTTTGATACACATTTTGTGAAAAAATACTACTCACCAGAAGCTTTACAACAACAAACAGAAACCGAAGCTCATCTTGCTGCTCTAGTTGCTGTTAAACAGTATTTAGAAGATCAAAAACAATTAAGAGTACCAACTAATTAATATGAATTTTATGTCATTTCGCATGCTTTTACTGAGCGCAGTCGAATTAAGAAGCAGAATCTAATACTATAAAAAAGGATGCTGCGTCGTAGCGCTGAATGACAAAAAAAGATAAAATTTCAATTATGGAATCTAAAATAAAAGAATTAAACGAAAAGCTTGAACTTGCCAAATTAGGTGGCGGACAAGCAAGAATAGATAAACAACACCAAAAGAAAAAACTAACTGCAAGAGAACGTATCGAATACCTAATGGATGAAGGTTCTTTTGAAGAAATTGGCGCTTTAGTCACACATCGAACAGTAGATTTTGGTATGCAAAACCAAAAATTTTATGGTGATGGAGTTATTACAGGTTACGGTACGATAGATGGACGATTAGTCTATGTGTTTGCTCAAGATTTTACTGTATTTGGTGGCGCTTTATCTGAAACACATGCCGAAAAGATTTGTAAAATAATGGATATGGCTCTTAAAGTTGGAGCACCATTTATAGGACTTAACGATTCTGGTGGCGCACGTATACAAGAAGGTGTTAGATCACTTGGTGGATATGCAGATATTTTTCATCGTAATGTAAAAGCATCTGGTGTTATTCCGCAAATTTCAGCAATTATGGGACCATGTGCTGGTGGCGCTGTGTATTCTCCTGCAATGACAGATTTTACAATGATGGTAGAAGACACAAGTTACATGTTTGTAACTGGACCAAACGTAGTAAAAACGGTTACTAACGAAACCGTTACTAGTGAAGAATTAGGTGGCGCAAGCACACATAGCTCTAAATCTGGTGTTGCACATACAACATCTTCCAATGATATAGAATGTCTTGAAGATGTAAAAAAATTACTAAGCTACTTACCACAAAGTAACTTAGAAAAGCCTAAAGATTTACCATACGATTTAGGTGAAGAAACGCGCGAGCAATTAATGAATATTATCCCAGATCATGCCAGTAAACCTTATGATATGCATGATGTAATTGCTGGTGTAATAGATGAAGATTCTTTCTTCGAAATACATAAAGATTATGCTGAAAATATTATTGTAGGTTTTGCGCGTATTGGTGGAAAAAGTGTAGGTATTGTTGCTAATCAACCTTTATTTTTAGCTGGTGTATTAGATGTAAATAGTTCACGAAAAGCAGCACGTTTTACGCGTTTTTGTGATGCTTTTAATATTCCTTTATTAGTCTTAGTAGATGTTCCAGGATTTTTACCAGGAACCGATCAAGAATGGAATGGTATTATTGTTCACGGAGCAAAATTATTGTATGCATTAAGTGAAGCTACAGTACCAAAAGTAACAGTTATTACTCGTAAAGCTTATGGTGGTGCTTATGATGTAATGAATTCTAAACACATTGGTGCCGATTTAAATTACGCTTGGCCGAGTGCAGAAATTGCAGTAATGGGCGCAAAAGGTGCTAGTGAAATTATCTTTAGAAAGGAAATTAAAGCGTCTGATAATCCAGAAGAAAAACTGTTAGAAAAAGAAGCTGAATACGCAGATCTTTTTGCAAATCCTTATAAAGCTGCAGAACGCGGATTTATAGATGAAGTGATTTTACCAAAAGACACTAGACGTAAATTAATAAAAGCGTTTACTATGCTTGAACATAAAGAAGAGGTATTGCCAAATAGAAAACATGGTAATATTCCACTTTAAAAAATTTACATTTCGAATAAAAAAATCCCGATACACTTGTATCGGGATTTTTTAGTTAACACTTTTAATTGGTATTAAGCTTCACAGCTTGCACAATCTTTCTTTTGTTTAAATTTTTGTGCAGCATTCATACTATGCTGATAGTAAAGTGATTTTAAACCTAATTGCCATGCTGTAACATGTATTTTGTTTATATCCTTTACTGGCATATCTGGATGCACAATTATATTAACTGACTGTCCTTGATCTATGTGATTTTGGCGGTTAGCCGCTTGATAAATAATATCCATTTGATCAATTTCAGAATACGTTTTAAATACATCTTTTTCTAATTCTGATAAGAATTCTAGATGTTGTACAGATCCATCATTATCTCTAATACTTCTCCAAACTTCAGTTGTATTTTGTCCTTTAGATTCTAATAAATCCTCTAAGTAAGAATTTTTTATAGTCGTTTTAATTTTTGCGATATCTTTCACATAAATATTAGACCATATTGGCTCAATACCTTGTGATACTTGACCTAAGATAAAAGCTGAAGAAGTTGTTGGTGCAATTGCATTTAACGTTGCATTACGTCTACCGTAACCTTTTAATACTTCTGGCTCTCCAAATTTTTCAGCTAATTCTTCTGATGCTTTATAAGATTTTTCTTTTATTACTTTAAAGATTTCACTATTTAAATTGAAGGCTTCTTGACTGTTAAATGGTAACATTTTAGATTGCAGTAAAGAGTGCCATCCTAAAACACCTAATCCTAAAGATCTGTTTTCTTTTGCAAAGTTATACGCGCGTTCCATGAATAAAAACGTTTGTCTGTCGTCTCTATTTGGAGAATCTCTGTATACTTCTAATTTCTCAACAAATTCTGTAATTACAGCATCTAAAAAGTAGACCATAGTTTCTACAGCATCTGTGTCTTTCCACTTATCGTAATGTAATACATTTACAGAAGATAATACACATACAAACGACCAATTATCATTTGATGGTAGCATGATTTCAGTACATAAATTACTTGCGTAAATTGGTAAGTTTTTATCTTGGTATACGTCTGCTGCATTGTTGTTTGCATTATCTGTAAAGAAGATATAAGGATAACCCATTTCTCCACGACGTTGCAATACTTTTGCCCAAATGGTTCTTTTTTCTACATCACCATCTACCATTTCTTGCATCCATTGGTTAGTAACCGTTACACCATGAGTTAACTCTTGTATTGGGTTACCTTCTGTACCAATTTCTAAGAACTCTTTAATGTCTGGATGTTCTATTGGTAAATATGGAGAAAAACGACCACGTCTTACAGAACCTTGACTTACTACATCTACCATAGACTCGAATAACTGCATGATATGTACAGCTCCAGAAGCGTAACCATTATTTTTTACTTCAGAACCACGATGTCTAATCTTACCAAAGTAACCAGAAGTACCACCACCAAGTTTTGACATCATACCAACTTCCGATTGTGAGTAAAGTATGTTACCCATATCGTCGTCTACATGAGATCCAAAACAGCTAATTGGTAAACCTCGTTCTTTACCAAAGTTTGACCAAACAGGAGATGCTAAAGAAAAATACCCTTCTGACATGTAGTTGTAAAACTTATCTGAATATCCTGGTATTTTTAAGATCTGCTCTGCTCTATCTGCTATTTCTCTTATACGCTCTTCAGCGCTTACACCTTCGGTTAAATATCCTGCTGCTAAGAACTGTCTACTATGCTCTGTTAACCACTCAAAACCTCCAGAATTGGCTGTATTGATTTGGTGTAGCGACTTGTTTCTTGCGTCTATTAAAGGATTTTTTTCCGTTTGTTTTACTTCATTTGGGGATTGCTGGGTCATGTTTTTGTTTTGGTCTATCATTTAAAAAAGGTCATCACTGGTTATACTTTGGGTTCTTTTACTATAGTTTATAGAGCGCTTTACAAAAAAGTCTCCATGTTTGGTACCGATAATTTCATCGTCAAACCATTCGGTTTCTGCTAATAGCTTTTCGTCTACTTCAAATATTTTATCAATACCAATACTTTCTAACGAGTTATTAAATCTGTTTTTAATAAACTCGTTTACAACTGCTTTTGGTAAGAAGTCTATTTCGCCTTTTTCAAAAATCCAATCAACGATTTTGCTTTCAGACTCAAAAGATTCTAGACACATATCTTTTATCATCTGTTCGTAATTAGCATCAAACCAATCTGGATTTTCGTCTTTTATAATTTTAATTAAATCAATACCAAAATCTCCGTGTATCTGCTCTTCTTTAGAAGTCGCTTCTACTACGTTAGAAATACCTTTTAACACGTTTTTGTGTTTGTTAAATGCCATTATAATTAAGAATTGAGAGAATAGCGACACGTGTTCTATAAATAATGAGAACAGTAAAATAGACTCCGCATATTCTTGGTTGTCTTCACTTTTGGCATTTTTTAATGCAGTTTCTAAATACTGCACACGCTTCATTATTACTGGTTTTTTCTTTAAAGATTTAAATTCGTTGTTTAGACCTAAAATTTCTAGTAAATGTGAATATGCATCGTGATGTCTTACCTCACTTTCTGCAAATGTTGCTCCTACAGATCCAATTTCTGGCTTTGGCATACGATGGTAAATATCGCCCCAAAAAGATTTTACTGCAACTTCTATTTGCGAAATGGCTAGCATTGTATTTTTAATCGCACTACGCTCTACTTCATTTAATCCTGCTTTAAAATCTTGAATATCACTTGTAAAATTAAACTCGGTATGTATCCAATACGAATGTCTAATTGCTGGTACATATTCGTATAATTGTGGATACTCGTAAGGTTTAAGATTTATACGCTTTTCGAAGATGTTACTTTTACGTTTTCTTGCTTGCTCATCTCTATATAAAATGTAAGCTTTTGCAACATCTAAAAAGTGACTTTCCATTAAGGCATTTTCTACTGCATCTTGAACAGCTTCTACCGTAGGAATATAGTTTTGGTCGTTTTCTTTGTGTTTTAAAAGACTAGCGTGTACTAGTTGAGATACGCGCTCTGCATCTTCTAAAGTCCCGTGTTCTAGAGCTGTCATCGCTTTAAGGACAGCGTTTGTGATTTTACTGAGCTGAAAAGGCACAGTCGTAAAATCGCGCTTAATAATGTGATTAATTTGCATAATGGTATTTGATTTTTGTGTCTTAAAAGGAATTATAAAATTGCGATTTTAATTCCAGTGATTTTAAAAATATGCATTTAGTTTTTCCACATAATTATCAACAATATCTTATCCCTTGTTATTACTGAAAAAGCCAATTTTATGTGTATAAATTTTATTAAAAAAAGGTTAAAACCGAATTGTTTTTCGGTCGATTTTTTGATCAAAAAGATTCTAGATTTCAATTTTTAGTTCATTTTTTTGATTCGGAAATTGAAATTATTTCATCCTCATTCTAAAGACTAGATTTAAAAATTAACATTCTATTATCATTATAAAATATGCCAGCGTTTTATGGTTTACTAATTTTGCCTAATGCAAAACTCAAACCCTGTTTTTAAAAACGAATTTGTAGCATTAATGGCCTCTTTAATGTCCATTGTTGCTCTTACCATAGACGCATTATTACCTGCTTTACCTGAAATTGCTCAAGATTTAAACATTACAAATCCTAATAGTACACAGTTATTAATTACTATGATTTTTTTAGGAATTGGATTTGGTCAACTTATTTTTGGTCCATTATCAGATAGTTATGGACGTAAACCTATTGTGTACATTGGATTTTTAATTTTTATTATTTCTAGTATTATTTGCGTAACAACTAAAAGTTTTGAAATAATGCTAGCAGCAAGAGTATTTCAAGGTGTTGGATTATCCTCGCCTAGAACAATTTCTATAGCAATGGTAAGAGACTCTTTTAGTGGTGATTTTATGGCTAAAATCTTATCTATAATAGTCATGTTTTTTATTTTGGTTCCTGTAATTGCTCCTACTTTTGGACAAGTCTTACTAGATCTATTTAATTGGCAGGCTATTTTTAATGCTAATCTAATTTTTGGCTCTTTAGTGATGTTATGGTTTTGGAAACGTCAACCAGAAACATTACCCAAAGAAAAACGTATTAAATTTAAACCCAACATTTTTATTACAGGAACAAAAGAGTTTTTAAAACATAAATCTGCTGTAGCCTTTACTTTAACTTCTGGATTTATTACTGGATCTTTTATGGTGTATTTAAGTACTTCGCAACAGATTTATCAAGAACAATATGATTTAGGAGAACTGTTTCCTTACTTTTTTGCTAGTACTGCTTTATCTATTGGACTATCTACTTTTGCTAATAGTAGATTGGTAATGCGTTTTGGATCATACAATATTGCATTTTATGCAACTGTTGCTTATTGTATAATTTCTATTTTATATGTCATTCTATTTTGGTCAGGCAATAATCCAAGTATAGCTGTACTAATTTCGTTTTTCTTAATTCAGTTTTTTGCTGTAGGTTTTATTTTTGGAAATTACCGTTCTTTAGCAATGGAACCTTTAGGTCATATCGCTGGAATTGGTGCTGCAATTAACGGATTTGTATCTACCGTTATGGCAGTTCCTATTGCAAATTACATTGGTAGTTTTGTACATACTTCTGTATTGCCTTTATTTATAGGTTTTTCGGTATTTGGTGTATTATCGCTTATTACTTTTAGCTTATTAAAGTATAGTAACTCTAGAAAATTAATTTAAAATTCGGCTTAAAATTTCTTCTACAGAAGAAATAATATACTGCACACCAATTGCAATAACAATAAACCCAATTATTCTAGAAAGTGCATTAATACCAGAAGCGCCTAAAAATTTAACGATAAAATGAGCGCTTTTTAGAATGAAATAAATACTTAACGCTGCAATTAGTATTGCGCAAATAATGATAGTTATTTCCGAATTTAAATTATAGTCTTGATTATAAGTAATTAATAACGAAATTGTTCCTGGACCAGCCAGCATAGGTATCGCTAAAGGTGTTAAACTTATGGCGTCTCTTGTATGAATATCTTCTTGTACTAACTTACGTTTCATTCCTTTATGCTCTCTAAACTTTCCGGTTAGTAAAGCAAAACCTGAAGATGTAATAATTAGTCCACCAGCTATTTTAAGTGCATGTAACGTTATACCAAAAAAAGACAGTATATATTGTCCAGCAAAAAAAGACAGTAATAAAATAATTAAAACATCTAAAGCTGTCCAAAATGCAATTTTAGATCTTTCTTTTTTACTATGCTCTTGTGTTAATCCAACAAAAACAGGTACTGTACCTAAAGGGTTAATTATAGAAAATAATGCGCCAAAAGCAACTAAAAATAAGTCCATTGTTTTTTCTGCAAATTCAATGTTTTTAAAAGTTTTAAAAGTTAAACTAGGTTTAAATGACTATTAAATAAAGGTTAAGCAAAATTTTAAAAAACATTAATATAATTATATGATTTTCAGATAATTAAATCAAAATTTTACAATTAATTTACTTAGTAACACTTAGGTAATTTTTTATTAATCTAAGCATTAATTTAATTTAACTTGATTAGAAAATGGTAAGGATAGTTTTGTTCAAAATCAAAAATTAAATAACCTTAAAAAATGAACACACTAAAAAAACTTTGCTTTCAATTTGGTCTTATTGCATCACTAGGTACTTTGTTTGTAGCTTGTGATGGCGAAGACGGATTAAACGGTCAAGATGGCCAAGACGGACAAAACGGACAAGACTTTACTCCACAACAAACTATTTTTTCAAATAAATCTAGTTTAGATCCATTAGTTAACATTAACTCTAATTTTAGTAATGTTAATGCTTATTCTTTAATTAGTTCTACAGACGTTTTATCTAACGGATTTAGATTAGTTGGTGCACAAGATGGTGCTGGATTACTAAAAGATGGTGATGAATATATCTATGTAGTAAATGCAGAAGATGATTATAGTGTATCAAGAATAAGATTTGATCAATACATGAATCCTATTCAAGGTGAATGGTTATTAAATGCTGGTGTAGCAGATTATGCTAGACAATGCTCTGGTACAATGTGGGAAGCATCTATACATGGCGGCTCACAAGATTTATTTTTATCTGCTTCCGAGAGTATTTCTTACGATGTTAAAGGTATAGATCCTTGGATAACAAACCCAACTCCAACAGCAGATTTTGGTTTAGATGCTTTAGGCGAATTTTCTTGGGAAAACGCTGTGCCTTTACCTAAAGATGCTTACTCTGGTAAAACAGTAATTATTGGTGGTGATGACGATTCTAGCGGATCTGAAGGACAAGTAACTATGTATTTGTCTGAAAATGGTGATGCAGATTTAGATAATGGTAAAATATACGTACTAAGGTTTAAACAAGTTTCTGATGGAAATGGAGGCACACAAGATGTTGCTGCAAATACAGTTTACAACGAAGGTGATTTAGACTTTGGATCTACTTATGATGTAGAATTTGTTGAAATCGTTAACGGTGCAAACTTTACAAAAAACGAAATGGAAACTGCTTGTTCCAATGTATTTGCTTCTCAATTTATGCGTGTAGAAGATGTAGACTACCAAAAAGGTACAGATGAAAATGCAAGAAATGTCTATTTTGCTGTTACAGGTCGTGGTCCAGGACAAGGTACTTATAACGATTGGGGAACAGTTTATAAATTAGTTTTAGATCCTACAAACCCATTACAAGGTCAGCTTACACAAATTGTAAGTGGTAACACAGACACTAATAATATGGATGGTAATTTAAGTACATTACAAAGTCCAGATAACATATGTGTAACAGAAAACTATGTATACATTCAAGAAGATCCAAATTCTTTTAGCCGAAATCACGCTGCAAGAATCTACCAAACAGATCTAAATGGTAACAACCCATTAGCTGTGTTAGATCTTAAAATAGAACCAAACTTAGAACCTAACGGAAGTGATGCTTTTTCTGGAGAATTTGGTGCATTAATTGATATTTCTGATAAAGTTGGAGAACCAGATACATTTATTTTAAATCTTCAGCCGCATTACTGGAAAAGTAACGATTTTGTATCTAATAACTTACCGCACAATCAAGGTGGACAAATTGTTTTATTACAAGGCTTACCTAGATAATTATCCCTTAAATATTACCTTAAAAATGAATCTTCATTACCCATGAAGATTCATTTTGTTTATTCAATTTTTTCTATGAGAATTTTTAAAATTAGCTTAATAATTTGCCTTACTATCTTTTTTTCTTGTAAAAAAGAACAACCTAAAACAGAAAACATTATAGACTTTAAAACTGCACAAACCTATTATATTAATCACATGTCTTTAGCAAATCAATATTTAGACAGCTTAGATAATGTTGGTTACAAAGACAAACTTTCTAAATACTATTTTAAATGTGCTAGAGCCGAATTTAAAAAGGCAGAACCTTTTGCTTCTTATTTAAATCCAGAAGTTGGACATCGTGCAAATGGACCAGCTTTACCTATTTATAAAGAAGATACTGGTAAAGTACTACATCCAATAGGATTACAAAAAATTGAAGAAAGCATTTACACTCAAGAAACTACTGCAGAAGATTTTAAACAAGAAATTAAAATCACTAAAGGATTACTGCAAATTCTAATTGGTGATATGCAAAAAAGAGACTTAGATGCACAACGTTTTTTTAGAGCTACACATCAACAATTATTTAGAATAGTTAGCCTTGCAATTTCTGGTTTTGATACGCCTGTAAGTCACTTAGGCATAGAAGAGTCTGCAACTTCTTTACAAAGTTTACTAGACGTTTATAAATTAACTTTACAACCAACAATTATAACTAAAGACAAAACTTTAGATAAAAAGTTTATTAGTACGGTAAAAAGCACCATTTCATTTATAAATAGTAACACAGATTTTGAAACCTTTGACAGGTTTACGTTTACTAAATCGTACTTAAATCCTATTACTACACATTGGGTTTCAATTAGAAAAACCAGTAATATTTGGCAACCAACAACAACAGATGCTTTTAATTTTGATGCTAATACTTTTTTTGAAACAAACAGTTTTAATCTTAACTTTTTTACACCAGTTAATAACCGTAATCCAACAAAAGATCAAATAGAATTAGGTAAAAAATTATTTGTAGATAAAAACCTATCTGCAAATCAAGATATGGCTTGTATTACATGTCATATTCCAAATTTAGGATATGCAGATGCTAAAAAAGCTAGTCTGGACAATAACGGAGACGCCATGTCTAGAAATACACCTACTTTAATAAATAGCGCATTTCAGCAAAGCTTTTTTTGGGACGGACGATCAGAAACTATGATTGAGCAAATTGCATCTGTTTTTTTAAATGAAAAAGAATTTAATACTAATGTTCATCAGTTTTCTGAAGCCATTTTAAAAGATTCAACCTATATAAATCAATTTAAAGTAGCGTATGGTAAAATGCCCAAAAAGAACACAGATGTTATTAAAGCGCTTTCGGCTTACATTTCAACTTTAAATAGTTTTGACTCAAGATTTGATAAAAATATTAGAGGAGAAATTAATGATTATACCAACCAAGAAAAACTTGGTTATAACTTATTTATGGGTAAAGCATTATGTGCAACTTGTCATTTTGTTCCTTTAACTAACGGAACTGTTCCTCCTTTTTTCTCGGAAACCGAAAAAGAAGTCATTGGTGTTGCCTACTCTAACCAGAACAAAATTTTAGATCCAGATTTAGGATTTTACTTTAAATATAAAGAAGAATTACATAAAGGTATGTTTAAAACTCCAACGGTTAGAAACGTTGCTATTACAGCGCCTTACATGCATAATGGTGCATATAATACGTTGGAAGAAGTGATGAATTTTTATAATATTGGTGGCGGAAATGGTTTAGGTTTTAATTTAGATCATCAAACATTACCTATTGACCAGTTAAATTTAACCGAAACTGAACAACAAGCTATTATTGCTTACCTAAAATCCCTTACAAGTATTCCTGAAGATAACTATTAGATTATTGAATAAATTGAACTTTGCTTAGATGTTTGGTAATTCATTTTTTTTAAAAAAGTGATTAATTGCTATATAAATTTAGCATGACTATAGGTAAAAACAATCTTAGTCATTAAATTTTTCAATACTTTAGTAGTATGAATAAAAATACTATTGCCGAACGTATTCTTGACTTTTTAAAAGGTTTTCCGCCTTTTGATGCGTTAACTTACGACCAATTACTAACCATATCTTCTCAAGTAAAGGTTATATATATAGAACCAGAAAATTATGTCTTTAAACAAGGTGAAGCTGTTAAGGACGAATTTTTTATTGTTAAAGATGGTGCAATTGGCGTATACAGAGAACATAAACTAGTAGACCAATGTGACGAAGGTGATATTTTTGGTCTTCGTGCGTTAATAAGAAAAGATCAATATTTTTTAGATGCAAAAGCAATAGAAGAAAGTATTGTTTATAGCATATCCTCTACACTACTGCAAGAGATAATTATTAGTAATCCTAAAGCAAACCAATTTATAATTGCAAGCTTTGCAACCAATACACGTAACCCTTATAGTGATGAAGATAAAGGAACCTTGTTTGCAAATGTAGAATTTTTAAAACCTGATAACTCCGATTTTACCGAAGCTCAATCTGCTGTATACTCCAAAAACCCAATAGTATGTAACACAACAACGACTATTAAAGACGCATCTTTAACAATGAAGTCTAATCGTGTTGGATCTATTGTAATTACAGAACAAAACAAACCAATTGGCATAATTACAGACAAAGATTTACGTAACAAAATTGCAACAGGTATGCATAGTATAGACGAGCCTGTTACAGCAATAATGTCTTCTCCTGTAATTTCGTTTCCGCCAACTATAACAGTAGCCGAAGCACAAATTGCGACTTTAAAACATCATATTTCTCATTTGTGTATTACAGAAGATGGCACATCACAAAGTAATTTAATAGGCATGTTGTCTGAACACGACATCATTGTTATTCACGGTAATAATCCTGCTGTTTTAATTAAAGAAATTAAACGCGCCAAAACCGCCGAAAATTTAAAATATATAAGAGAAAAAGCTCAAAACCTTTTAAAAAATTATTTAGAGCAAGGTATACCAATGGTATTTACGTCTAATATAATTTCGGCAATAAATGATGCTGTTACAAAACAAATTATAAAATTAAGTATTAGCGAGTTAGGACAAGATCCACCAACTAAATTCTCTTGGTTAGCTTTAGGCAGTCAAGGTAGAAAAGAACAACTACTAATGACAGACCAAGACAATGCATTGGTATTTAAAGACAAAAATTTATCTGAAGATCAAATAGAACAAGCACGTACATATTTTTTAAAACTAGCTAACTTAATAAACACAAAATTACACACAGTAGGATTTGCGTATTGTCCTGCAAATATGATGGCTAAAAATCCTGATTGGTGTTTAAGTTTAACCGAATGGAAAGCTAAGTTTAACGACTGGATTACAAATCCTACCAAAGAAAAAATACTTTTATGTAATATATTTTTTGACTACGATTTGGTTTATGGTAGTCATAAATTGGTAGATAAAATGTCTAAAAGTATTTTTACTTCTATAGAAAATTATCAAATATTCTTGAACTTTTTAGGTTTAAACGCGCTTAAAAATCCGCCACCATTAAGTTTTTTCAGAAATTTTTTAGTTGAAGATTCTGGAGAACACAAAGACCAATTTGATATTAAAAAAAGAGCCATTATGCCTCTTGTTGATGCTGCAAGACTATTAGTTTTATCGCATAACGTAAAAGAGTTTAATAGCACAATTGCCAGATATAAAAAATTAAAAGAAATAGAACCGCAAAACGAAGACCTTTACGATTCTTGTATTAATGCTTTTAAAATATTGCTTCGCTATCGCGCCAATCAAGGTTTAAAGCATAACGATTCTGGTCGATTTGTAGATGTACACAGTTTAAGTAAAGCAGATAGATTAAAATTAAAAGGATGCTTTAAACCAGTAAAAGATATACAAAGTTTGGTACAAGTTAGATTTCAGTTATCACAAATTATGTAATTATGGGTTGGTTTTCTACTAAACAATATCCAGAATATTGGACTAATTATGTAAGTAGCCTAAAAAAAGCTTACAGCTTAGAACATACACGTTTTGTTGTTTTTGATACTGAAACTACTGGACTTAATCCTAAAAAAGATAGACTTTTATCCATTGGAACTGTTACTGTAATTAATTTTAATATTGATGTTGCAGATCAACTAGAATGTTACATAAAACAAGATCACTTTAATGCTAAAACAGTTGAAATACATGGTATTTTAAAAGGTGGATCTATTGCAAAAGTTGAAGAAGAAACTGCATTAAAACAGTTTTTAAAACACATTGAAGGTGCTATTCTTGTGGCGCATCACGTTAATTTTGACGTTGCAATGATAAACGAAGCTTTAAAACGATTAGGTTTACCAAAGCTTAAAAACAAAACAATAGATACTGGTACTTTATATAAAAAAACAAAATATTTAAAAACCGAAACGCATTACAGTTTAGACGATTTGTGCAACAAATTCAATATTACTATGCACGATAGACATACTGCTTCTGGTGATGCTTATTTAACTGCAATTTTGTTTTTAAAACTTTCTGCTTTATTAAAAGAAAAAAATAAAGGATTAACGCTTAAAGATTTATTAAGGCGATTTTAATTTACCATTTGATATTCCAAGCCATTAAACTTTAAAATTACAGTTTGATTGTTACTGGTTTCTTTTTCATCACATTCATCTAAATCATTCATAAATAATGTTGTAGTTGCTGTTTCTTGTCTTGCAATAATATCATAAAAATCCTGTGATGTTACTTCAGACATCGCTAATGATCTTCTAACAGCAACATCTTTACCGTCGCAAGCATCATTCCATTCGCCAGTAATTTGTTCGACAGAAAAATTTTTTAATACTTTTTTTAGTTTGTTTTCAGATTGAACAAATAATGATAATGTTTTATTATAATACGGATTAGCTTTTGAGGCACCAAAATAATGGGCTGTTATGCCAAATGCGTTTACGCTGTCTGAAAGTTGATATGTTGTAGTCTCTATTTCAATTTGATCTAAACGTATGGCGTCAGATATCCATTGATTAGTTTTTGAGGATTCAAAATATTTAGCCTTAATAGTTCCTAACCTTTCATTAATGATTAAAATATGTGTGTGTAATGCTAAAAAACCTTCTATTTCTTCTTCTATTTCTGGAATAATTACAATTCTATTTTCTGGTTGGTTTGGATGTGTTTTAGTTATTAAAAAATTAGTTTTTACATTAAATAAATTGAGTTTTAAATGATGTAAAGCGTGATGTACTAAAGGCATGTTTTGTATTTCAACAGTATTTTTAGCTTTTATTTCTCCTAAATTTCCGTTTTCTAAAATTTGAAAATAATCTTCTTCAAAACCTTCATCTTCATAAAAAAAATGATGTCTATATACTGTGTCTTTAGTGATTTTAGATTGTATTGCAGACAAACCTTCTGCAATTTCATCATATGAAACTAATTTAAAATCTAAAATGCGACCGTTTAAATCATAGTCAATAAGTTGAGATTCCATTTCATTATCTCCTTTTTTTATGGTGACAACTAGCGTATAAAATTGATTGGAAACATCTAATTTATAGGCAGAAATAGCTCGAAAATTATAACCTTCTTCATTAAAATATGGATATATTTTGTCTAAACTTAAAGCTTTGTAATCTAAGTTTTTAAAATCTTCTGCCTCTATAAAATCGTCAAAATTAGTACTTTCTATTACTGGTAATGTTTTGGTTTTTAAACTAGATAGAATAGCTTCAAAGTCTTCGTGTTTTATAGATTCTTTATTTAGGTCTTTAAACTGTTGTAACTTTTGAAAAAATTGTTGAGTTAATTCCGGAAATTCTTCAAGATTTATGCTTTGTGAAAAAACAGGATTCTCATAGTTTTTAGCCTGTTGGTACTCAGTTATAAATTTTTGATAATCGCTTTTACCTAATGCTAAAGTTTTTTGTAAAGAAATATGATGTTGGTCTTCAGGTTCCATTTTCTTAAACCACATAAATTTTTTAAAATTTCCACCAAAAGAAATCATACCTAAAATATTACCTTTTGTAATAAGCTTAACTTCACTTTGTATAAATAAACTATTAGTATGACTGTCATTTTCTTTTATTCCTAAATTGTAAAATTTACCCTTTAATTGCCTAATTACGCCATGATAGCCTATTGGTGAAACATCTTTAATTTTATCAACATAATAATAGCCATAATCTGTATCTGATAGTTTTTTAAATATGATGGCCGATTTATAGTATTTGTTTTCTTCAGAATTTGAAAAATATGTGATTCCATCCAACAATTGATATTCTCCTGAAAAATCTTCAGAAACTGTAAAAAAATTATCATCATAGGTTTCAATACCATTTGTATCATCAATTGATGTCTTTGTTTTAATGGAATCTTGAACGGTTTCTACCTCTTGTATAGATACGTTTTGTTCTTTATTGCTTTGTCTACATGCTACAATACATACAAGAAGAATTAAATATTTAATTCTAAACCCTATAAGTTTTATTAATTCTTGTTTCATAAATAATATTTTAAATAACGTCTATACCCTTTTCTAATATGTAGTGAACAATTGCCACAAAAACCGTAATAATCAAAAATGCAACTAGACGACTAAGCGTCTTTTTATGATTGTTTTTCAGTTTCTTTTTTAAGTAAAATATATCAACCAAAATAAAGCATATTGCGATTGTTAAACCTACCCAAAAACCGACTTGTAGCATTCCTATTTCAAAAAACAAATGTAATAGATACCACAAACCTTCTTCTGACACAGCATTTGGATTTATAATGCATCTTGCGTACACGATACCTGTGATAAGAGACAAAACTATCCAAAATAGATATGTAATTAAGGTTTTAATTGTAGGCATTGGTCATTATTTATCTTGTAGAATTTCTGATTTAAAAATTTCACCTTCTTTAAAATATTTGATTTCACCACAAATTAAAGTAGAATCCTGACTACAAGGATTAAAATAAAACTGGGCTAATTTATAATTGGAATACATAACTAATTCTTCTGTTACAAATCCACCTAAATCTTCTTCATGGTCTATAAAGTAACCTGTTCCTGCTTCACCTAAAAACCCAAAAGTTGTACCACTATACTTATAAAAATGAATGTCATTTTTATTAGAATACGATAATGGTTTTCCTTTCCTAACTGTAGTTTTAAAATGATTTAAAACCTGATTTTTAATGGCTTGCTGTAATACCTTTTGATCGTTGTCTGGATATTTTACAATGTATAAATTGGGATAAACCTCTGATTGTATAAACTGCATGTTTTTAAAAAACAAATGATTTACAACTCCAAGAAGTAATAAAAAGCCAATACCTATTAATGTATAAACGATTCTAATGTTTCGTTTTAAAATCCATTTTAAAGCTTTAAAAATAACATACGAACAAATAGCTAAAAGCAACAATAAAATTAAAAAGAATAGAATAGCCATTAAGCGTGATTTTTAAAATATTAAAGCGATGAAATTTGACCTTTCATATACGTTTCTTTTAACTTATTAGAATCTGAATAGTCGTTTACAGAATACAAAAACGTTGTATCGTTTATCCAATAAAATTTAATGATTTCGCAAATTTCATCATCAAAACTTGCTAAATACTTGTAAGCATTATTTTCTTTTTTTAGAATGAAATAACTACTGCATTCTTGTCCGCCAAACCAACCAGTAAACCTATAGGTTTTATTAGCTGAATCTATGATATAGTCTGGATTTCCTGTAGTTTCTGTTAGTTCTCCTGTATTTAAATTAATTGAAAAATCAATACTATGTCCACCTTCAAAAAGCAATATATTTTCGGTTGGATAATAAGCGGTAAAACTACAATCAAAACTATCTTGATTGATTGTTAATATTTGGTCATTGTTAAGCTTAATTTTATCTATCTGTCTTCCATAAAATTCAACATTTTTCCAAGTCACTTTTGTAGCTAGAAGTTGTTCTGCCTCTTGTTGAGATTCTATTTTTATCTTTTTAGTTTCTAAGGGTTTATACCAGCTAAAAAATTCTAAACTATCTATAATTGTTGTTTTAATTTTTGCTTTTTCAAGTTGTTCTAAATAACCACTAAATACATAGCCGTTATCAATAAATTCATAATTATTTTCTAAAATTGAATAAGGAAAATTTTGAAATTTTATTTTAACCCATTCGCCTGTAATGTATTGACCTTGATCTAGAATTTGTAGATTTATATTGGTGTTTTTAATGACCTTAACAAGACTTCCGTAAGGTAATTTACCTATTCTTTTAGCATTAGTTTTAGGTTGCGCTCTTATAATCAAGCCATTTGTAGCGTTTACAAAATGCTGATTTTGACTTTGAGCTATTAGCGTATTTAAACACATGAAACAGAATAAAAACACCTTTTGCATTGTGATTTCATTTAGATTTTAATCTATTTTCAATTAAAATTGTAGATTTTCAAAAGTTTTGATTGTAGACAATTGTACTAATTGGTCTATATTAAAATTGGTAATTGTTTCTTTAAATATTGGATTATTACCTTCGTCATCTTCATTTATATTCGTTTTAATCTTCTTTTGCTTAGCTAAAAAATCTACAGTTACTTCGCTATTAATTTTAGGTCCGTTACTACTTGTATTTTCGTACCGAATTAATTGATAGGATGTATTAAAACGTCTAAATCTATAATTCCAATTACCATATTTACCATGTTCAAAATTGAAAATGATATCGCCTTTATCAACTTCTAAAGTTAATTGTGGTGCGTAATAACCATAACCTTCTTCGTTTTCAGAATAAAAGCAATTGATATTCTTGTCTATTAATTGATACCCTTTTTTGTTTTTAAACAAAATAAGTATTCCTCTACGGTTTCGATCTACGGTTTTATCAAAGCTGTTAACTACGATATATTCTGGATTTGTGTTTTTTATAATTAAAATACAATCCAGAATACCATCATAGTTTAAGTCTGCATTTAACTTTTGGTACAACACATAATTTTCTGGAATAAATTGTAAAGCATTTTTATGTTGAAGCTTTGTAGGTCTACAACTTGCTACTAAAACTACAATTAAAAAAATCCTTAAATAATGTGTCATACATCTAGTTTTAATAAACTAAAGATACTATCTTTTTAGGATGCTTTTTTTATTTCTTTTTCTAATTCTTCAAAAGCCTTTTGTTGTGAACCAGAAAGCGCTATATCTTTAATTTTTCCTGTTATAACTTCTAAGATATTTTGATAACGTTTTTGGCTTTTACCAAAGTAAGCTTGCATTATTTTATTAGGAATAATATGATTGACTTTTACAGTGTTTTCATTTAGAAAAAAGAGTTTTACTGCATGCATATTGCTCTTTTTTAAGACAAGACATTGTGCCATTTGACCATTTGCATCTAATCTTTGTTCCCAAGTATCGTAAGTTTTTGTACACTCAAAAGAAGAATTTTTATTTAAAAATTGATGTAAGCTGTCTAATGAGTTGTGTTGATTGTTAATTGTGATTAAGTTTTCCATCGGTTTAAAGTTTTAGTTAAACAACCACTTATACTATTAAATAAATGGTTGTTATATTTAAAATATTGAAGTTTTGCACTTAAGTTTATTCGTAAACTGAATATTGAACTACGACTTTTGGATGCAAACTAGCATCTGTATTATCACTAGAACCAAAAATTAATTTGTTATTAGTTGAAGTTTCATCTACTAATTTAAGGATGTAACCATGGTTTGTTGAAGGATCATTTATCATTCCTGAAGCAGTAGCGGTGATGTCTAAATCTAAATAATCTTGAATGGTACTTTGCGCATTTGCTAAATACACTTGATCAATATCAGAACTTGTTGGCTGGTTGTTCCAAGTAACAGTTGCTTCATCCCAAGCACTATCTACTTTTTGTAAGTAACTTTCTCCTTTTCCTATAAAATTATTTCCATTACTTGGTGATTGATAACCATAAAACGATACTTCTACACTATTAACTATTGCATCTGTTGGTATGTTAGAAAAGTCAAAACGTATTAAGCTTCTAACACTTCCACCTGAAAATCTATTAGACATAAAATCCGGATGTGTTCCATAATTATTATCTGGAGCAGCCGATCCTAAAAATGCATCCTTACCTTCGGTTGCATCTGGCTGAATAGTTACTGTGTAATCTACTAACACATCTGCTAAATCATTAATATTGATTGTAACATTTGCTGTGTTTTGAGCGCCAGATGCTGCAACTATTGCAGTTATCATAGTATTTGCCTCATAATCAAATAATGAAGCATCTGCAACAGTTAACTCGCCCGTATTTGCATTAATTGCTAAAGCTCCTGCTGGTGTTTGCGAAGTAATGCTGAAATTTAATAATGAATTACTATTACTTTGAACTGTTCCTACAAGATCGCCATTATTTGGGTTCTCGTCAATGCTTACTTCTAAATTTTGAAGATTGATTACTACAGTTTCGCCATCGTCGTCACTACTACAACTAAAAGAGAATAATAAAGTGGCTAAAACTAGTGTCTTGGTAAATTTGAATACGTTTTTCATAATTTGTTTGTTTATTGATTAATAATCTTGGTTTAATAATGTTCCATTTAAAGCATATTGAAAACTAAAAGTTGTTCCGCCTTGTTCTGGTTGAAGGTTAATTAAATAAGACGCTTTAGAAAAATCTCCAGTATTGGGAAATTGTATACTTGCAATGCTTAACACTGCATTTTCTATATTTTTTTCGTCTTTAAGTTTTTTAGAAGAAGTTTCTACAAGATGTCCCAATTCGGACAGACTAATTTTATCTCCTAATTGAAACATATAATCTGCTGCTTTTGTTCCTGAAGGTACTTCTACGGTAATATCTTGATTTTGCGTCCAGTTATCTTGGGTTAAATTAAATTGTCCCATTTTTAAAGATTCTGGATCTTCTGTTACAGTAACACCTATAATATTTCCTATAGCTACATTATAAGTTATGCTTATATCTGTGTAATAAGCATTTGCGCCAAATTTTTCTTTAAGCGCTTCTTCTATTGCAATAAAGCCTTCTTTATTGGCTGCTTGTTTACTTGTAGAATTGCTACACGAAAAGCCTATTAATACTAATGTAATTAGGGATAAATGTTTAAGTAGTTTCATGATAGTATAGTTTAAATTACACTAGCTAAACTACTTGTTTAAAGCAGATTATAAAACAACCAATCTATATACGTTAGGTTTAAATTAATATTCGTTATTAGATATCTAATAAGCGAAAATAGATGGCATTAATTAAATGAAGTTTATTATAAATTAAAGCTTAAGAATTGCTTTAAAAAATCGTCTTTTTTTCTAGAAGACACTGGTATTTGCTTGTTATTAATTAGATGAATTACTCCAGATTTATCATATTTATCAATAAACTTTAGGTTAACCATAAAGGATTGATGCGGTCGTACAAAATTTGATTTAAATAACTGGTTTTCGAATTCTTTTAAGGTTTTAGAAGCCATGTATTTTTTACCATCATTGCAATAAAAGGTTGTGTATCCTTTATCGGATTCGCAATACAATAATTCGTTTAAATCAATTACTTGATAACTATCATGTAAAGACAAAATTAATTTAGTTTCTGGTTGCTGTAAAACGTCTTTTACCTTTTGTACTTGTGCTTGTTGTGTTTGCAATGGTAAACACTCTACTTTTCTAATTGCTGTTTCCAGATCGTCTATATCTACTGGTTTTAATATGTAATCTACAGCGCCAATTTTTAAGGCTTTAAGTGCAAATTCTTCGTAAGCAGTGATAAATATGATTTTAAAATTTAAATGGTTGGTTTGATCTAAAAAATCAAAAGCACTTCCATCTGATAAATTTATATCTAGAAATATTAAATCTGGTTTGCATGCTCTTGTTACAATTACTGCTTCTTTTACAGATTCGCATTCACCAACAACGTCTACTTTAGTATCTATAAGTTGCAAAAGATTTAATAATCCTTTGCGTATGTAGGCTTTATCTTCTACAATTATGGCTTTCATCTTTATATTTTTTCGTAAGGTATTACTAATGTCACTAATGTCCCTTTTTGGTTGTATTTTTGTCTATCTTCTATTAAGACATATCCATCCATTTTCATATCCTTGGATATTACCTTTAAACGTTGTGATGTAATTGTTGTTGCTAAAGAATTTTTATTAGCATTGTGTTGGCCTAAAGTAGCATTAATACCTATACCATTATCTGCAATCGTGCATTGTAACTTATTATTTTTAATTGAAATATTTATATCTATGGTCTTGTCGGTTTTTTGCTGTTTAAAGGCATGTTCTATCGCATTTTCTACAAAAGGTTGAATTAACATTGGCGGAATTTTATACCTTGACGTATCTAATGAAGTATCGACTTGTAAACTGAATGTAAATTGATTATTTTCTAAATTATTAAGGGTTAAATAATCGTTTACTGCCTCTAGTTCTTGTTCCAGTACAACTAATTTATCTCTTGAGTTTTCTAAAGTCAATCGTAATAAGCGCGAAAATTTAGACAGGTATTTTACAGACTTTTTTTCTTCTTTATTTAATATCATTCCTTGTAATACAGATAACGAATTAAATATAAAATGTGGCGTCATTTGTGATCTTAACAGCTTTTGTTGCATCACTGCGTGTTGTGTTTTTGATTTTTCATCTTTTAACTTTTGATAAAAAATTATAGCTCCTAAAATTAATGACACTAATAACACACCAATAATGGCTAACAGATAGTTTTGTTGTGATTTTTGTAAATCTTTGGTTGTGGTTTGTACGGTTTTTATAAGTTTAGATTCTCTTAAACTAGCAGAATCTAAAGCACTTTTGTATTTGTATTCATACTCTATTTGAGTGATTTTTTCTATATTCTCTTTATTAAAAAGACTATCGCTATACACTTTAAATAGTTGATAATTATCTAATGCTTTTTGGTAATTACCCTTTTCTGAATATATATCTGAAAAGATTAAATAAGCTATTTTTTTATGTTTTAAAGCATTGTTTTCTTTAGATAATTCTAATAACTTTTTTGTGTTAACTAAAGCTAAATCGTAGTCTTTTAATTCAAGATAAGTCTGCGATAAACCATGGTAAGAATCTAATAAATCTAAAGAATAATTATTAGTATAATTAATATTATAAGCTTCTTTAAACACTTGTAATGCTTTTGTGCGGTTTTTACTTTCTAGGTAAACAAATCCAAGTCCATTAAGTGCTGTTGCTAAATTAACATCATTATCAATCTCTTTACTTAGCGCAATAGATTCTTCAAAAGTTTGAATCGCTTTATCGTATTGTTTTTTATCAGAATAAATTCCAGCTATGTTATTTTTTAAAGCAGTTATATTTCTAACATTATACTGTGCTTTGTCAATAGCAAGTGCTTTATTATAATAATTTAATGCTTTATCGTCTAAAAATTGTTGTCTATATACGTTTCCTAAGTTTATATAGGATTGAAAAATGCCAATTGAATCTTTTGTAAGTTCTGCAATTTCTAAGGATTTATTATGAAACTTTATAGCTAAAGGAAAATTACTTTGTTGATAATAAACATTTGCAATGGAATTGTAGCAATTTAGTAAGCCTAAAGAGTCTTTTGTTTTTGTGTTAAGTTCTAACGCTTTATTAAAATACTCTAATGCTTTTTTATTTTCGCCTATATCAGAATAAATATTTCCAATGTTATATAAACTACCGTCAATACTGGTGTTATCACCTAACTGTTCTGCTATTTTTAAAGATGCTTTATAATGAAATAAGGCTTGATCTAAATCACCTTTATACGCATATAAAACTCCTAAAGCGTTATTACATTTTTTTAGCCCATTTAAATCATTAATAGAAGTATAAAGCTGAATGGCTTTTTCATAATTATCTGTAGCGACTTTAAAGTTGGCTTGTTCTGTGTAAACAACTGCTTTGATATAATGTGTATGCGCTGTAAATTTTGTAACCTTTAATTGGTTAGCGAGTTTTAGAGATTCGTTTATATATTCTACAGCTTTTGGCGGATCGTTTCTATAATGGTAAAACGCTAAATAATTAAGTGTATTAACTATAACTGTATCTTTTTTTTGATGTGTTTTTAATACATTTTTTAAACTATCTACAATTTTGTTTTGAGATACAGACACTAAACTAAAAAACACACAAAATAGTAATATAACATGTGTTTTGGTTAAGTTTTTTTTAGACATAAAAGCGATTAACATTATAAGTTATATTGCTAAAGCTAATAAATTTATTCAATTATTAGTTGAAATATTTAAAAACAAAAAAAGACAGTCTGATAAACAGATCTGCCTTTTATGCTTTAGTATTAGATATATAAATTAAGCTTTTAAAACAACTCTAAATCTAGCTTTACCTTCGTGTAAATGTGATATTGCTTTGTTTACATCTTTCATTTCAAACTCTTCAACAGTTGGGTAAATTTCGTGTCTAACACAAAAATCTAACATTTTTCTTGTAAGTGCAACGCTACCTAACGGACTACCGCCAACAGATTTTTCACCAGAAATTAAAGAAAACGCTGGAATTTCCATTGGATCTAAAACTGCACCAACAGTATGAAGCTTACCTTGAGGCGCTAGTGTTGCTATAAAAGAATTCCAATCTAATTTTACATTTGTCGTATTTAAAATAAAATCTAAACTACCAGCTATAGACTTTAATTCTTCTGGATTAGTAGAGTCTATAACTTGATGTGCGCCCATTGCTTTTAAAGCATCAGTTTTGGCTTTATTTGAGGTAAATGCAGTGACTTCGCAGCCCCAAAATTTTAAAAATTTTAAAGCCATATGCCCTAATCCTCCAATACCAATTACACCAACTTTATCTGTTGGTTGCACGCCAGATAATACTATGGGATTAAAAACAGTTATTCCGCCACAAAATAATGGTCCTGCTTTAGCCATATCTATACCATCTGGTAATTTTGTAACCCAAGACCAATGACCACGAACATGATCTGCAAATCCACCATGTCTTCCTACAATAGTTGCTTGAGAATCGTTACACAAATGTTGTTTTCCATCCATACATTGGTTACAATGCATACAAGACTCGCTAAACCAACCCATTCCTACTTTATCACCTACATTAAGACCTTTTACTTCACTTCCTACTGCGGTAACTTCACCTACAATTTCATGACCAGGAACTAAAGGATATTGACTATTTCCCCAATCGTTATTAATCATACTTAAATCACTATGACATAAGCCACAGTAATGTACTTTAATATCTACATGTTCTTTATCTAATTTTGGTAACTCATATTCAAAAGATGTTAATTCTGATCCTGCTTTTTCAGCAGCATATGCTTTTACTTTCATAGTCTATTTTTAATGTTTTAAAGCTTAAAATTACAACTAATTAAACCTAATTTATACTAATAAGTTGTTAAGATTAAAAAGTGAAAGTATATTTATAGTAATCTATATTAATCATGTGTACACATACTAGTGTTAAAGATAAAGTAATTAAAATTGAAGAACGGTTTAGTGCTACAATTAGCAACACTAATCTTGTCTCTATTTTTAATAAACCCAATTACCATATTAATGGATTTAGTCATCCAAATATGCTTGTAATACCTCAACAGTTTCCTAAAACTTTAGCGCCAGCTGTTTGGGGCATTGTTCCCAATAACACGGCATCAAATCAAATAAAAGCTTATTATAAAAATGCTATAAAATTTGGTGGCGGATTAAATGCTAAAGCTGAAAAACTGTTCGACCATTTTATCTATAAAACCAGTATTTATAGTCAACGCTGTATTATTCCGGTTTCTGGTTTTTTTGAGTCTCATGATTTTAAAAACACTAAATATCCGTTTTACATACATCAAAAAAACAATGCTATTTTTGGACTTGCTGGAATTTATACTGTTATAGATAATTTTATAACGTTTAGTATTATCACTAAACCTGCGCAACCTTATTTTGCTGAAATTCATAATTTAAAACAAAGACAACCAGTTATTTTAAATGCAAATCAAGAACAGCTTTGGTTACAAGACCAATTAACACAATCGGAAATTGAAACTATTGTTAACACAACAAATAACACTGATATTTTTGAAGCTTATCCAGTAAGTAAATCTTTATTTAAACCACAAATAGATAGTAATGTAGCTTCTATTATTACGCCTTTTGTTTATCCAGAATTAAATGCATAAAATTAATATTTAAATAGGATACCTTTGAGCTGTTAGACTTAAGTCTTATTTTCTATTAAAAATCTAAATAAAAAAAGCCTTACAGTTTCCTGTAAGACTTAAAAATTAAGCTCAAATTATGTATTGATAGCTTGATTTATTCCCTAAGCTCAATTTTTAAAATCAAAACATTTTATTGTCTCTTATTTATAGAATCAATACTAGATTAGTTCATAAACTCTATTATTTGAGCAGATACAATCACCTTGTATTTGTTAACAAATAAAAACCCAGATGTTTTTACTTCTACAACTTCATTTACAATGGTTCTGGAAGTGCCTTCCATGTTTGCAGATTTTAGCATTTCTGCTTTAGCTTCGGCAATTAAACCATTTTTGGCTAATCCACCTATACCAAATATGTAAGTTGCTTCGGCTTCGCCTTTTACAATTTTCACTACTTTAAAGTTATTATGGGTTAAAACAACTTCTGTAGAATTTTGATTGAAATTTTTTGGCAATCCATAATGCGAGGCGCAACTTGTTAATGTAAACGTTGCTAATAGTAATAGAATAAAAATTCTTTTCATTTAATTGGTTATTAAGTTTTGCTTACTACTGTTTATAGTCTTTTTCAGCTTATTTTGACTTCTAACAGTAAACTTAATTACAATTGAATTTTATACCTTACGGAAAACCGTATTTGGGTAAAATTTATATTAATCCTAAGTCTTTAACTATTGCTACTAAATGAATTGCGTTATTGGCTTTAAACTGAATTCTAAGTTTATTTAGACGTTTTTCTATAGTACTTAAACTATTAGGTGAGATATTATTGTCTTTAAATTTTTGGCTAATTTCTTCTTGTGATAATCCAGTAGATAATAATTTAACCACTTGTATATCGTAGTTATCTATTTCTAAATTTGTTTTTGGTGTTAATGCTTGCGCTACTTGAGGAGACAAAAATATGTCTTTATCATATACAAATTGTATTGCTTTTTCTAACTCTATCAATCCTCTTCTTCCCTTACAGACATATGCATTAATTTTATATTCATTTAATAACAACCTTACTTTTTGTAATCTATCTTCTACAGAGTAAACTATGATATTTAAATTAGGTAAGTCTTGTTTTAAAGCTTTTATTAAGTCTGATCCTGATTCAAATTTTTGAGCTCTATGATCTTTTATAAATGATAAATCTGTAATAAATAAATCAAAAGGTTTAGCATCTAATTCTGCTCTTTTAATTTTTAAAAAAGCATCATCACAGTATTGAACTTGATGAATATTTTCTATCCCTAAACCTTCTAATACCGAAATTACTCCTTGGTTGATGCTTCCTAAATCATCAGAAATTAAAACTTTACTAAACATGTTATACACTTATTATCGATTTAAAGCCATTATCTATGCTTGTTTCAAATGTAATTGTTCCTTTTAAAGAATTAATACGGTTTTCCGCATTTTGTAATCCGTTATTCTTTTTTATATCACATCCAATACCGTTATCACTATATTTTATCTCTATTTTATTTTGGGCTTGATTAAATATGATAACTACTAAAGTTGCTTGACTGTGTTTTTTCATGTTAGTCATTAGCTCTTGTAATACTCTATAAATCGCATTTTTTTTAATATTAGACATGCGTGACCAATCTATGTTGGATAAATTTTGAGTTATTATATTAGTGTTATTATTTTGATAGCTTAACAATAAATCTGAAAGCGTTTCACTAAAATTTTCTTTAAATTCTATTAAGCTATTTTCTTTAGAAATATCTCTAGTTTTATTATAAACATGCTCTAAATCATCTAAAACTACAAGTTTAGAATTTTTAGAGTCTTGAATTTTATTCATTATTTGATAGATATCATTTGCTACCTCATCGTGAACTTTTTTAGATATTCGTGATTCTGTAAGATAGACTTGCTTTAATCTATCTTTTTTATGTTTTATTATTAATAGCAAATACGTTGCAAGTGCAATTATTAATATTATAATCGCTAAAAATTGATATAACTGTTTTTTAGTTTTTTCTTGTTGCGATTGCAACTCGCTTTTATTAACATCGTATTTTAATTGGGCAAATTTATTCTGACTTGTTTTTTTAACGTGCTCTAAACTATCATTTAATGTTATATATTTATTGTAAACTGAAAAGTCTCCTAATTGCATTAACCGTTTTGTAGCATCTAATTGATAAGAAGGACTTTTAATTAAATTAGCAATATTTAATGCCTTTAATGCAAATAGTTTGCTTTTAGTTGTATCATTTAAATCCCAATAGTATTTGGATAAATTTCTATAACTTGGATATAAATCTGAACTGTCTTTTAATTGTTTTCTATAAGATAAAGCTTCATTTAAATACAGTAAAGCATCAGCTTCATTAAGTTTATGTTTGATAAAACCCAGATTGTCTAAAACTCTTGATTTTTCTTTTACATCCTTAACTCTTTTAAAAAAACTAGTTGCCTCTAATAATATGTTTTTAGATTCTAATAATTGAAAATTGTTTTTATAAACTATAGATAAATTATTGTAAATCACTAAACTATCTTTTGAAGTGTTTGAAATGGATAAAGCCTTTTTATAATTAATTATCGCTTTGTCGTTTATCCCTTTTTCTTTATAAATTTTACCTAAATGATTATAAATTGTTTTTTTTAGACTTGTAGAATAACTTGTTGGCTTGACTTGATCTAAAATATCTAAAGCATTTACAGCTGTATTTTCACTTTGGTCATAAAATCCTATTTTAAAATCAATTATAGATAAATAGGATAATGCATAAGCTTGTCCAAGCTTATCCTTTTTATATTTAGATGCATTTAAATGCGAGTTAAAAAACTGATAACTTTTTTGTAAATCACTATCCGATTTTATCGCGTAAACAAGTTGGCTATAATACCCTAAACTATCTAATAACTTTTGCGCTTTTATCTTATTGAAAGGCATCAAAAAGATAAGCACAGTTATTATGACAAAGGTTTTTTTAAGAGTTTTCATCTTTTCAAAAGTAACAACTAATTTTTATTTATTAATTATCTTTTGTTGAATGTATTATTAGTAAATGATATTAATTTATTTAACAAAAAAACACCTTCAAAAGAAGGTGTTTTTTATTCATTTTTTAAATTAAACTACTATAGTGCATTATCCATAATTTCTTGAACAACTTCTGGATTTAATAATGTACTTGTATCTCCTAAATTACTAGTGTCTTTACCAGCTATTTTACGTAAAATACGACGCATAATTTTTCCGCTTCGTGTTTTTGGCAATCCATTTGTAAATTGAATTTTATCCAACTTAGCAATAGGTCCAATTTGCTCAGTAATTAATTGATTAATCTCTTTTCGTAAGTTATCGTGGTTACGACTTTCTCCTGTTTCTTTTAATGTAACATAACCGTATAATGCATTTCCTTTAATATCATGCGGGAAACCAACAATTGCAGATTCTGCAACAGCTGGATGTTCGTTTATAGCATCTTCTATTGGAGCAGTACCTAAGTTATGACCGGAAACGATAATGACATCATCCACACGACCTGTAATACGGTAATATCCTACTTCATCTCTTAATGCGCCATCGCCTGTAAAATATTTGTTATCATAAGCCGAGAAATAGGTGTCTTTGTAACGTTGATGATTGCCCCAAATAGTTCTTGCCATACTTGGCCAAGGGAATTTTATACAAAGTCTACCATCTACTTGGTTACCTTTAATTTCTTGTCCGTTTTCATCCATTAATGCTGGCTGAATTCCGATAAATGGAAGTGTCGCATACGTTGGTTTTGTTGGCGTTGCAAATGCAATTGGCGTAATCATAATTCCACCAGTTTCTGTTTGCCACCATGTATCTACAATTGGTGCTTTTTTCTTTCCTACGTTATCATCGTACCAATGCCAAGCTTCTTCGTTAATTGGTTCTCCAACGGTTCCTAACACTTTTAAAGTTGACAAATCGTGTTTTTCTAAATGGTCTACACCTTCTTTTGCTAATGCACGAATAGCTGTTGGTGCCGTATAGAATTGGTTAACCTTATGCTTTTCTACAATTTCCCAGAAGCGTCCAAAATCTGGATAACTTGGCACACCTTCAAACATAACTGTAGTAGCACCGTTACATAATGGTCCGTAAACAATGTAACTGTGACCTGTAATCCAACCTATATCTGCAGTACACCAATACACATCTTTTTCGCGATATTGAAACACGTTTTTAAACGTGTATGCTGTATACACCATATATCCTGCAGTGGTATGCACCATTCCTTTTGGTTTTCCTGTAGAACCTGAAGTATACAAGATGAATAACGGATCTTCTGCATTCATTATTTCTGGTACGCAATCGTGATAAGCATCGTCTAATAAAGGTTGTAGCCAATGGTCACGACCGTCTTTCATAGTAATTTCACTATTAATACGTTTTGCCACTAAAACGCTTTCTATACAATCACATTCTTCTAAAGCTTCGTCTACAATACCTTTTAAATCAATTGTTTTTGCACCACGATACGATCCATCACTTGTGATAACCATTTTACATTCTGAATCGTTGATACGCGTTGCTAATGCTGTAGATGAAAATCCTGCAAATACCACAGAATGTATCGCACCAATTCTTGCACAAGCCAATACAGAAATGGCTAATTCTGGAATCATTGGTAAATAAATACACACGCGATCGCCTTTACCAATACCTTTTTCTTTTAACACATTTGCCATACGACAAACGCGTTCGTGTAATTGGCGATATGTGATATGTTCTGCCTCTTCTTTTGGATCGTTAGGCTCAAAAATTATTGCGGTTTTATCGCCTCTTGTGTATAGATGTCTATCGATACAGTTTTCGGTAATATTTAGTTGCGCGCCTTCAAACCATTTTACTTCAGGTTTTGTAAAATCCCAACTTAATACGTTGTCCCATTTTTTTCGCCACATAAAATGTTCTTCGGCAATTTCTTCCCAAAAAACTTCTGGGTTTCTAACCGATTTACGGTAGACTTGGTAGTATTCTTCTAAGTGTTTGATATGATAATTACTCATAATTGATATATGTTATTTTAGTTTTGTTTTAATTTTAATAGGTCTCGACTGTGCTCGACCAGACATTTTATTTTATTTATATTTTATCTCTTGCTCTCTCATTTATTATGCTCAATGACCAATGTTTTGCGATTAGCCAAATTAAATTCATTGAGATTTAATGTATCCCAATATGATGGGTTTGATATACTGATTTTATTTCATCTATAATCGCGATATCGTCGATGGTTGATGGAATGTTGTATTGTTGTTCGTCTGCGATATTTCGTAACAATTTACGAAGAATTTTACCACTTCTTGTTTTTGGTAATCGGTTAACCACAAGTACATCTTTAAACGATGCTACTGCACCTATTTCTTTTCTAACGTCTTTAATAATTTCGGTCTGAATTGCCTCATAATCTGTAGTTGCGCCAGATTTTAAAACCACTAAACCTAATGGTTTTTGACCTTTAATTTCGCAATGCACACCAAAAACTGCACATTCTGCAACCGAAGCATTAGACGCTACAACTTCTTCCATTTCGGCAGTAGATAATCTATGTCCTGCAACGTTAATAATATCGTCTACTCTACCTGTAATAAACACGTAGCCATCTTCGTCTTTATAACCACCATCGCCAGAAAAATAATATCCTGGAAATCGTTCTAAATAACCAGATTTAAATCGTTGCGGATTTTCCCAAAGGTTTAAAAGCGTACCTGGTGGCAATGGTAATTTTGCAGTTACCAATCCTTCTACACCAGCTTCTACTTCTTGGCCTTCTTCATTTAAAATTTGAATATCATAACCACAAACCGGCAAACTTGCAGAACCAGGTTTTACGTCTTGTAATTGCACGCCAACCATATTAGCTAGCATTGGCCAACCACTTTCGGTTTGCCACCAATGGTCTATTACTGGAACTTTAAGCTTTTGCTCGGTCCAATGTAATGTTGCGACATCACAGCGTTCGCCAGCCAAAAATTGATATCTTAAACACGATAAATCATAGTTTTTAATCAAATCGCCTTCAGGATCTTCTTTTTTAATCGCTCTTATAGCTGTTGGCGCTGTAAACATCACTTTTACATTATGCTCGCTAATAACACGCCAAAAGGTAGATGCATCTGGTGTTTTTATTGGCTTGCCTTCAAAAAGAATAGTTGTATTTCGGTTTAATAAAGGTCCGTAAACAATATAACTGTGACCAACAACCCAACCAACATCACTTGCTGCCCAATACACATCGCCTTCTTCTACACCGTAAACGTGTTTCATCGAAAATTTTAATGCAGTTGCATATCCACCAGTATCTCTAATAATTCCTTTTGGTTTTCCTGTTGTTCCTGAAGTGTATAAAATATATGATGGATGAGTTGCCTCTAGCGGAATAGCATCGATAGAATCTGAATTTTCTACCAATGTTTTATAATCTACATCGTAAGGTTTGTTAGGAATTTCTACATCTTGTTCTCTATCAAAAACGATAACTTTTTCTGGCTTGCTTTTAGCTTGTTTAATAGCTTCGTCTACAAACGGTTTATATGGAATAATTCTATTAATCTCTATACCATGCGACGCTGTAATTACTGCTTTAGGTTTGCAATCGTCTATACGAATTGCTAACTCATGTGGCGCAAAACCACCAAATACAACCGAGTGAATTACACCTATCCTAGCGCAAGCTAACATAGCATAAATGGCTTGCGGAATCATAGGCATATAAATAATACACGTATCGCCTTTTTTTAATCCTAATGCTTGTAATCCGCCAGCAAGTTTTGATACTTCCTTATGTAATTGATTAAAGGTGATGTGTTTTTTAGTGTTAGTAACTGGCGAATCATAAATTATTGCATTTTGGTCTCCAAATCCATCATTAATATGCTTATCTATACATAAATAACTTAAGTTAAGTTGTCCATCTGCAAACCATTGGTAATAATCGTGTTTATCTTTAGAAAGTATAGTGTTTGGTTGCTTAAACCAATCTAGATTTTGCGATTGCGTTTTCCAAAAATCTTCTGGATTATCTATACTAGAATTATAAAATTTTTGATAATCCATAACTACGATTTTTTAGCATTAAATAATCCAAACCAGTTAGGATTTAATATTTTAAGCTTAATTAAAGCCCAAATTATAAGCACAAAACAAAAGCCCATAACTATAGAAAGCATAGGCGAAGTAGCTGTTTGACTTTCCCATTTAAACCTTAAATAAAGCGTAGCAACTATGTAGATACTAATTATTATATCTGATGCTAATGGGTTAATACGAAGTCTCATTGTCTTTAGTTTTAAATTAAATACTTATTTGTTTGCACACAAAACCAATATTTAAAATAGCCTTAAAGACTTAATAAATTATGTTAATAGTTCTAATACTTCAGAAACTATTTTTTTTACAGAAAAGGGTTTAGTTAAATATTTATCGGCTCCTAAATTTAACCCTTTTTCTATGTCTGAAGCCTTATTTTTTGCAGTTAAAAACACCACTTTTGTGTTGTTTAAACTTTGATTGTCTTTTATATGCTGCAGTGTTTGATAACCGTCTACATTTGGCATCATTATATCCAACAACACTACATCTGGAGTTTGGCTTTTTAAAATATCTAAAGCCTCGCTACCATCTCTTGCTATATACACTTCAAAATCTTGTTTTTTAAATGTATATTCTAACGACATGACTATGTTTGGCTCGTCGTCTACAATTAAAATTTTCTTCTTCATAAATATTTAGGATAAATTTACTTAAAAGGTAACGTAAAAACAAGTGTTGCGCCATTTTTTAAGCCTTTTTTAGCCCAAATTTTTCCGTTGTGTTTTTCTATAATTTGTTTGGTGATTGCTAATCCTAATCCGCTTCCTTGCGGTTTAATGGTATTTTGATGTTGCGATTGGTAAAATTTATCAAAAATATAGTCATGATCTTCTTGAGGAATACCTTTACCGTTATCGCTTATACTTACTTCTATTTTACTATTACTAAGCTTGTAATCTACTATAATTTTACCGGAGTTTTTATCTGCAAACTTTATCGCATTAGATAGTAAATTAGTTAACACTTGTAAAATCCTATCTTCATCATAGTTTAATTTAATTGAATGCGGATTTTTAATACTAATCTGTACATTTTTTTTAGCTGCAATATGATGTATAGACGCGACTGCTTTTTTGATAGTTTTTGAAATATCATTTTGCCTAACATCTAGATTTAACCTTCCTGTTTCAAGCTTTTCAAAATCTAAAATATTATTGATTAATCGTCCTAAACGATCGGAATCCTGAAGTATATTTTTTAAAAACTGCTGCTTAATTTCTTTAGCCATTTCATCTTCTTCATCCATTAATAACTCTGTTGCAGCTCGTATTCCTGTAATTGGAGTTTTAAGCTCATGCGCAACGGTATCTAAAAATTCGTCCTTTTGTTTATCTTTAATTATTAACTCGTTATTTGCTTCTTTTAACTGCGAAGATAATTGCGATAATTGTTCGGACTTTTCTAAAAGCACTTTATTGTTTACTATGTTTTCTTTAGATTCTTCTAAAATCTTAAGTACTTCTACTAAACTAATTTGTTCTTCTTTTACAACACTTGCTATTAATATTTTAGCTGAAGCAGAACCAATACTTCCTGTTAACAATTTTTCTGAAAAATTAATCAATCTTGCATCTGCTAATTGTGTATCCTGCGGAAGTTTATATTTAGTGAAAAAGATATTTAATGCACGATTAGCGCGTTTTTCTCCCAAAAACCGAACTAAAACATTTTTTATATCATTAACATACGCTTCTCCTTTCCAGACTAAAGCACTATCTTGTAATGTGGTAAAGTTTTTACTATCTACGTACATTTCGGCATAATTTCTTTCTCTATAATTTCCTTTATATATTAAAGAAAATATTAAATAACATAGCAAGTTTACAGACATACTCCAAAAAAATGCATGCGCTGGCGGACTTAGAAAATCTAAACCAAAAAGCGCATAAGGTTTTAATAAATTTATACCAAATAATCCTTGGTCTGTAAAATAATCTGTACCTGTATAAGCTTTTAAAACAAATGGTAAAATTAGCGTATAGGTTACGACTGAAACACCAACTAACATACCTATAATTGCAGCTTTTGCAGAGCCACGATTCCAATATAAGCCAATAAAAAAAGAAGGTGCTAATTGTGCTATTATGGTAAACGAAATTAATCCTATAGAATACAGCGATAATTCTCTAGAAAAAGACACGTAGAAAAAATAGGCGATAATAATTATGGAGAATATAGAAATCCTTCTAATATTTTTAATGTATTTAGAATTTCGTTCTGGCTGATTTTTAATGAATTTATCTAAAAAACCATAAGGAATAATTAAGTTGTTACTAACCATAGTAGATAATGCCAAAGTAGAAACAATAACCATAGATATTACTGCCGAAAAACCTCCAAGAAACACTAATGTTGCAAGGAAAGAATGGTTTTGTTCCAATGGTAAAAGCAATGTAAAATACTCTGCATTTACACTTTGGTTAAACGTTAATTCTCCTGCCCAAGCAATAAAAATTACAAACACATTAAAAAGCAACAAATACAAAGGAAACATCCAAATGGCTTGCTTTAAATGTTTTTCGCGATTATTCTCTAAAACAGAAACCTGAAATTGTCTAGGCAATAAAAAGATAGCCATAAAGGATAATCCCATAGTAAAAGCCCAATTAAAACCTTCTTCTAAAGAATCTAAAGTTGTTAAAGGCTTTAAATCTTTTACTGCCGAAATTTTATTGTAAATATCTGAAGTACCATCAAACAGATAAAAAGTCACATAAAGTCCAACGATAAGAAAGAAGACTAATTTTAAAATAGACTCGAAAGCAACAGACGCAATTATACCTTTATGCTTCTCTGATGCATCTGTGTTTTGTGTACCAAAAAAAGCTGCAAAAATTGCTAAAAGCAAAGCAACGTAAAATGTAGAATCGTCTAATATTGTAGTCGAAATATAACTTGTCTCATCAGACATGATCTCAAAAGTCTCCGAAACTGCTTTTAATTGCAACGATATATATGGCAACGTACCAAACAAACAAATTATGGTTACTAAAGCACCTAAAAATCTATTATTTCCGTAACGCAAAGAGATAAAATCTGCTATAGAAGAAATTTTATGTTGTTTAGAAATCCTAATAATTTTTCTAAGAACGACTATCCATAAAGGTGCAGCGATAATTGGTCCTAAATAAATTGGTAAAAAGTTAATTCCAGAATTTGCAGCAATACCAATACTACCGTAATATGTCCAAGCAGAACAATAAACTGCTAAAGATAAAGTATAAACGTATGGATTATTTACCCATTTACTTTGACGCTTTTTTTCGGCAATAAATGCAATGTAAAATAAGACAGCAAGGTAAATTACAATTATTATTACTAGTGCGTAATTACTCATAATGACGTTTTAAAACAATAAAAGAAATAATTACAGAAAGCAACCATACTAAAAAAATACAGAAGTAAAATATTGGAATACCAAATACTTGTCCTTCTTTATTAAAGATTAACACAAAAGGCACATTAAATAATAAAAATAATGTGATAGATAATACTACAAGTTTTTGCTCGTGTCTTTTTTTCATTAGTTAATAAGTTGTTACTAATATAATAAAAATCAGCACTACCAAAGTAATGCTGATTTAACTAACTAAATTAAAAATATGCTCTTCTAATTTTTAGATTAAGAACAATTCTAATGGGCTGAAGCTTCACCTGCTCCAGAAGGTATTCTTATATTTTCTACCATATCTTGAACATCTTGAGGCGGCGCAGGAGTTAATCTAGAAACTACTACAGAAATAACTACATTAACACACATTGCAATAGTCCCAAATCCTTCTGGTGATGTACCAAACCACCAATCTTCTGCAGTTCCGCCACCAAACATGTTTAATTTAAATTTCATCATATAGAATAGCATTAAAACAATACCTACAACCATTCCAGAAATTGCACCTTGACTATTCATACGTTTGTCAAAAATTCCTAAAATAATAGCTGGGAAGAATGATGCTGCTGCAAGACCAAATGCTAAGGCGACTACTGCTGCTACAAAACCTGGTGGATTAATACCAAAGTAACCAGCAATTAAAATTGCTATAAAAATTGAAATTCTTGCCCAAGTTAATTCGGCTTTGTCTGAAATATCTGGTTTTAATTGTTTTTTAATTAAATCGTGAGAAATTGAAGTTGAAATTACTAAAAGTAATCCTGCTGCAGTAGACAATGCTGCTGCTAATCCTCCTGCTGCAACAAGTGCTATTACCCAATTAGGCAGATTTGCAATTTCTGGATTTGCAAGTACCATAATATCTCTATCTACATACAGTTCATTTTCAGCAGTATTTGCATTAGAGATCATTCTTTGGCCAAATTCTCCTCTTGCATCAGTATACGCTGGTTTTTTTCCTTCTAAAGCATTACCAGCTACATATTGTATTTTACCATCTCCATTTTTATCAGCCCAAGCAATTAAACCTGTATTTTCCCAATTTTTAAACCATTCAGGAATATCAGAATATTCTTTATTACTAACAGTTTCAATTAAATTAGTTCTAGAAAATACTGCAATTGCAGGCGCTGTTGTGTAAAGTATAGCAATAAATAATAATGCTAAACCAGCAGATTTACGTGCGTCTTTTACCTTAGGTACAGTGAAAAAACGTACAATAACGTGTGGTAATCCTGCTGTACCAGTCATTAACGCTAAAGTTATAGCAAAAACATCCCAAGTAGATTTTGTTCCACTTGTATACTCGTTAAATCCTAATTGCGTATGTAATGCGTCTAATTTATCTAATAAAAATTCTCCGCCTTCTACAGTTCCTCCCATTCCTATTTGAGGAATAATATTACCCGTCATTTGCATCGAGATAAAAAATGCAGGAACCATAAATGCAAATATTAATACACAATATTGTGCTACTTGCGTATAGGTAATACCTTTCATTCCTCCTAACAAAGCAAATGTTAGTACTACAGCCATACCAATTATAACACCTAAGTTAATATCTACTTGTAAAAACTGTGAAAATACTATTCCTACACCACGCATTTGACCAGCAACGTAAGTAAAAGATACGATTAAAGCACATATAACTGCTACAGTTCGTGCCGTATTAGAGTAATATCTATCACCAATAAAATCTGGCACTGTAAATTTTCCAAATTTTCTTAAGTATGGTGCGAGTAATAATGCTAGAAGTACATATCCTCCAGTCCAACCCATAAGGTAAACCGATCCGTCGTATCCAGCAAAAGAAATTATCCCTGCCATACTAATAAAAGATGCTGCACTCATCCAATCTGCAGCTGTAGCCATACCGTTTGCTAAAGGAGAAACGCCTCCGCCAGCAACATAAAAATCTTTGGTTGAGCCGGCTCTAGCCCAAATTGCAATTCCGAAATACAGAGCAAATGTTAGCCCTACTAATATCCATGTCCAAGTTTGTACACTCATAATGTTTTATTTTAAAGTTAGTTAAGGCTTACTCGTCGAAACCGTATTTTTTATCTAATTTGTTCATAATTCTTACGTAAACGAAAATTAGGATTACGAATACATAAATTGATCCCTGTTGGGCGAACCAAAAACCTAGCTTAAATCCACCAAGTCTTATTTCATTTAAAGCATCTTTAAATAAAATTCCGCAACCGTAAGACACTACAAACCATATTACAAGTAGTATGATTAAATACTTTAGGTTTTCTTTCCAATACGCTGTAGCGTGTTTTTGTTTATCTGACATAATCTTATTAAATTATAGTTAGTTTTTTATAGAAAAATATGTGTTTGAAGTCTAAAGATATTTGAAGATTCTGCTCCATTAGCGCCTTTAGTTCCTGTGGTATATTCTGCTGTGATTTTTGCAAAATGTCCGTTTATGTAATAGTTTAATCCTAAGCCTAACTCGTCACTAGAATTAGGTGTAAAATCCATATTTGCAGTATTGTAAGTAACGTAAGGCATTATATTATAATTTCTGAATAATAACCCAACTTGACCGTGTACTACAGTACCAGAAGATGGTACTAATCCACCTGTACTAAATCCATCTGTATCACCATAATTATAGTTATAATATGCACCTAACGCGCTTATTGCCAAATCTTTGTTTAATGGTGCATCATAAAACGCATCTACTGCAAAGTGAGTGACAGATTCTCTATTATTAATATCATTAACCGCTAATGCATCTGGATGATGGAAAAATCCTGCACCTAAGCTTAAAACCTTTTTCTTACCTAAGTAAGTTCCTACTAGGTAAGGTAATTTATCAGACTCTTTGTCAAAAATGTCATATTTAAAATAACCTGCATAATTCCATACTCCAGTACCAACAGAATTATCTACTTGATAGGTAGGCGCAGCGCCTAAAGTACCAATATTTGTTCTCGCATTATTTGCAGCAACGCGATAGCTAAATTTCCCTAAAGAACCTTTAGCATAAATCCCTAAATGACGTGCAAATTGATCACTTGTTGTGATATTGTTCCAAGGAAATAATCTAACATCAGAATTACCAGCACCAGGATTATCTAAAGTCATCATATTTAAGGTACTTTGATTTGATAATCTTGAAATACCATTCCAGTAATGCAATCCAGAACCAACATGAAGTTTTCCTGGTTCTATAGCAAACTCTGCCCAAGCATCATGTAAAAACAATAAACTACTATTATTTCCTGTTTGAGAGTTTGGATTTGCACTTAATTTGTCTGCACTTAAACTATTAAGTCCAAAATGAGTTAAAATTAAAAAACGAGGTGAAATTTGTGCGTAAGCTAATAATCGAGATCTTCTAATAGAATGACGTAAACCTTTTTGATTACTATTGGCTTCTAACCATAATTGATGCCAAGTAATAAATCTAATGTATTTACTGCCATCTTCGTTAAGATTAATTTTTAATGGCTTGTAAGAATGGTCTTCTTCTTTTTTTTCTGCTTCTTGACTATAACCTAAAAATGGTATAGCTAATACAGCTGCCAATAAAAATAAGAAAGTTTGTTTTCTCATAATTTAAAGAGTTAGTTAGTGAATAATTTAATATTGGTTTTGTGTGCACTACTAAGCTCTAAAAAAGTATGTGTTAACAGAAAATTAATATATATATCTGTTAATTTTATATACTAATCTTTAAAACGTTCCCATTTAATTAGCATAAATTTATCTCCAAGCTCTGTCACTACTACGCCAGCACCTTTTATATTATTTGGATTTTGAAAGTAAACACCTAACTCGGAAGCATTTAAAATTTTATAAGTTGGATGATAATTAGAATTATATGGTCGTTTTATATTGTATTTTTTTACCCAATTCATAATACTAACGTGTGACACACCTAAAATGCGTTCTATTTCTCTATACGTTAACCCTTCTAAATACAACTGTAAGGATTTGTTAACGTAATAATCGTCTATCTTCTTCCCTATTTTATTAACAGAAAAAAAATAGTTGCATTTTTTACATTTATAACGCTGTCTATTGTTTACTATTCCGCTTTTAATGTAATGGTCAGATCCACAATTTGGACATAAATCTACAGTCATATATATTATTTTAGCATAAATATATCATTTTAGCAATATAATTACAATTTTTAAGGTAAATTTTTAAGCTTATCACAATTTTATAAATCACAAAATATTAAGTATGCAATATTTTAACCCTATAAATGAATAAAAAACAAAACCCTGTAAATTTTAATTTTACAGGGTTTATCCACAATTTAATATTAAACTAACTATTTATTCATGGATTAAAATACTTATCTTCTTCTGTTGTTAATATGCGAGAATGAATTATAAATCGTAACCCTAACGGAATTTCTAAAGAAAAACTTGCGCCTCTTCCTTCAGTTATATCTACAGTTAAATGTGTATGCTTCCAATATTCAAATTGATCTTTATTCATATAAAAAGGGACATCTACTATAGTTCCTAGTTGAATATCACTTTCATCTAAATACATATCTTCTTTTTCAAAGATCATTGGTGCAGATCCATCACAACATCCGCCACTTTGATGAAAAATTAATTCACCATGCTTTTGTTGTAGTTGTTTTACAACTTCTGCAGCTTTTTCTGTTATATCTATCCTTTGCATAGGTTTAAATTTATAAAAAAGACTGAATTTATTGTATTCAGTCTTTTCCCGCTATTATTAATTTCTACTAAAAGAATCCTAATTTATTCTTATCGTAAGAGATTAACATATTTTTAGTTTGACGGTAGTGACTCATCATCATTTGATGTGTTTCTCTACCAAAACCAGATTTTTTATATCCACCAAATGGTGCATGTGCTGGATAAGCATGGTAACAATTTACCCAAACACGACCTGCTTTTATTGCTCGTGGTATTTGATATAATTGGTGTGCATCACGTGTCCAAACACCAGCACCTAAACCGTAAAGTGTATCGTTAGCGATCTCTAAAGCTTCGGCTTCATCTTTAAATTTAGTTACACAAACTACTGGACCAAAAATTTCTTCTTGGAACACTCTCATTTTATTATGACCTTCTAATATTGTTGGCTGGATGAAGAATCCGTTTGCTAAATCGCCTTCTTTATTAGCATCGCCACCACAAAGTACTTTTGCTCCTTCTTCTTCACCTATTTTAATATAAGATTGAATTTTTTCGTATTGATCGTTAGATGCTTGTGCACCAACCATACAATCTGTACTATAAGGACTGGTTTGCACTATTGCTTTGGTACGCGCTACAACACGCTCCATAAACTTATCATAAATATCTTCTTGTACTAAAATACGTGATGGACATGTACATACTTCTCCTTGATTAAAGGCGAATAACACAGCGCCTTCTATAGCTTTATCCAAAAAGGCATCATCATGATCCATTACACTATTAAAGAATATGTTTGGCGACTTACCACCTAATTCCATTGTTACAGGATTTAAGTTTTTAGATGCATATTGCATAATTAACTGTCCTGTTGTTGTTTCTCCTGTAAAGGCTACTTTATCTACTTTAGAGCTAGATGCTAAAGGCTTACCTGCTTCTGGACCAAAACCATGAACTACGTTGATAACTCCTGGAGGAAAAACATCGGCTATTTTTTCCATTAATAAAGTAGCTGAAGATGGTGTTTGTTCTGCAGGTTTTAATACCACACAGTTACCTGTTGCTAATGCTGGTGGCAACTTCCAAGACAACATTAATAATGGAAAATTCCAAGGAATAATTTGTCCAACAACACCTAATGGCTCCTTAATATTCATTGATAAGGTATTTTGATCAAGCTCTGTTGCGCTACCTTCTTCGGCACGAATACAAGATGCAAAATAACGCCAATGGTCTACAGATAATGGCACATCTGCATTTAAAGTCTCACGTATTGGTTTACCATTATCACAAGTTTCTACTAAAGCAAACTCTTCTAAATTAGCTTCAATTATATCTGCAACTTTATTTAATAGTGTTGCTCTTTCTGTTACCGAAGTATTTCCCCAAGCTTCTTTTGCTGCATTGGCTGCATCTAAAGCCATTTCTATATCTTCTTTTTGAGATCTTGGGTATTTTGCTATTAACGTATTATCTATTGGAGATTTGTTTTCGAAATATTGACCATCTATTGGCTCTACAAATTTTCCGTTAATAAAGTTTCCGTAAGAAGCTTTAAATTTAGGTTTTGAGTAACTCATAATTATTTATTTAGTTTTAATTAGTTTTCAATTATTTAAAAATTAAGCTATTAACATTTTCATTGTTTTATTGTTGTATCAATAAATTTAAACTTGATAAAATGTGTTTTTAGTAATTTTTGTAAAGTTATTTTGTTAGATTCTTAAAAAATTGAACATATTTATTAAATTGTAACACTATTCTATTATTTAGGAAATTTCAATTTCTATTTTTTGTATTATTGAATATGAGCCACTTGTTAAGTAAACATAAACAACATAGAAAACTAACTACTTTAGTAGAAAACAGAACGACTTATAATGCCGAGTTTGCCGAACTTAATATTTATGAAACCCATAAATACGCAGAAAAAGTATCGTTAACTTTTGATTTTCCTATTATTGCCAGTATGCTTACCGGTAAAAAAATTATGCATATAGATGGCATGCCTTCTTTTGATTTTTTTCCTGGAGAATCTGTTGTCATGCCTACTAATAAAGAAATGGTGATTGATTTTCCTTTAGCTAAAGAAGATGATCCAACACAATGTTTAGCCTTAGGTATTGATAGTACAAAAATTATTGAAGTTGTAGATAAGTTTAACCATCATGTTAGTATAGAAAACGAAAACAATAATTGGTCAATAGACAAAAACACTAATCATCTAACTAATAATAATGAAGTTAATCATCTTATTGAACGCTTAGTTTATACGTTTACAAACAATAACACTTCTAAAGATGTATTGCTTGATTTAATGATCCAAGAATTAATTGTAAGGTTATTACAAACCAAAGCCAAAACATTACTACTAAGTGATCAAAATATGTTTAATGATACCAGAATTGGTATGGTAATAAACTATATTAAACAAAATTTAACCAATAAAGATATTACAGTAGATTTACTTGCTGAAAAGGCTTGTATGAGTACATCTCATTTTCATAAAAAATTTAAAAACACTTTAGGCATCTCTCCTATTGACTATATAAATTCTGAAAAAATTAAATTCTCAAAAAAATTAATTAAGGAAACTAAAGATTTTAGAATGTCTGAAATTGCCTTTAAAGCTGGTTTTAACAACACAAGTTATTTTAATAGACAGTTTAAAAAAATGGAAATGATGACGCCTGCACAGTTTAAAAAGTCGGTTAATAAATAATCTACTTTATCGTTTTTACATAACGCCTTACTTCTTTCATCACTTTTGGTGCCAATAACAACGTAGCAGTCATTGTTGGTATTGCCATTAATGCAAAAACACCATCTATTAAATTAATCATTAAACTTAAAGATGTTGTTGCGCCAATAATAATACTTAAAATATAGAAATAGTTATAGTAATGCTGGTGTTTTGCACCAATTAAAAACGATAAGCATTTACCGCCATAATACGCATATGAAAATAAGGAAGACACACTAAACACTGCAATACAAGCCATTAATAAATACTTACCGTAAACAGGCATAGCACTTGCAAATGCAGATGCTGTAAGACTTACACCATTTGCATCTGTTGTTTTCCAAACACCAGTAACCAAAATGGCTAATGCAGTTAAAGTACAAACTATTAAAGTGTCTATTGCTGGTCCAAGCATAGCTACTAACCCTTCACGAATAGGTTGATTGGTTTTTGCAGCGCCATGAGCTAAAGGCGCTGTACCAATACCTGCTTCGTTACTAAATGCACCACGTTTTATTCCTAGAATAATTAAAGTACCAACAACGCCACCAAAAAGCGCATCTTCTTTAATAAAACTTGCTGTAAAAGCATCTGTAAAAATAAGCTTAAAATAATACGGAACACTTTCAATATTTATAATTAAAATGAAAAACACCAACACAAAATAAAGCAATACCATTCCTGGAACTAGTTTTGAAGCAACTTTACTAATTCGGTTTAATCCGCCTAAAATCACTATCGATGTAATCGCTACTAATACCAAACCAATGACTAAATTTGAGGTGAAATTAACTTCAAATCCGTTGGGAATTAATACTATATCATTAATAGCTTGTGTTAATTGATTAACATTAAAAACAGGTAACGCACCAATTAGTCCGCAAAGACTAAAAAATACTGCTAGAGGTTTCCAAGATTTACCCAAACCTTCAACAATAAAATACATTGGTCCTCCTTGTGTTTTACCTTCACTATCTTTTCCTCTAAACATGATAGCCAAACTAGAGGTGAAAAACTTTGTAGACATACCTATAATGGCGCTAATCCACATCCAAAACACTGCGCCTGGTCCACCAAATGCTATAGCAACTGCTACACCAGCAATATTACCCATACCAATAGTGGAAGATAACGCTGTAGTTAAGGCTTGAAAATGAGAAATTTCGCCTTCATCTAAATCACTATCATATTTTCCTCTTAATACATTAATTGCATGACCTAAATATCTAAATGGTAAAAATCTTGAGAGAATTAATAAGTAAAATCCGCCACCAATTAATAATATTAATAACGGAAATCCCCAAACTGCAGAAGAAAACGCTTCTACCCAACCATTAATTTGTTTATACATACTCACTATTTTGATTAGTAAATATACATATATTTGTAATCTAATAACTAATGACCACTTTGAAACCTACACGTCTCTTTTTTTTAGATGCAGTTAGAGCTTTTGCTATTCTAATGATGTTGCAAGGTCACTTTATAGACGCTTTATTACAACCTATTTACAGAGATAAAACTAACGCTATTTATAATACTTGGGAATATTTTAGAGGTATTACTGCGCCTACATTTTTTACTATAACAGGTCTAGTCTTTGTGTACTTACTTTTAAGAGCAAAATCTAAAAATGAAGACCGTTTTAGAATTAAAAAAGGATTTAACAGAGGATTACTACTTATTGGTATTGGTTATGCGTTACGCTTCTCTTTTATTAGTCTGTTTCAAGGAAAAATAAATATGTATTTTATTGTAGTAGATGTACTACAATGTATAGGTTTATCCCTGATTTTACTTATTGGCTTTTATTTATTAACTCGTAAAAAAGAAACTTTATTTGCAATCATAATGCTGCTTTTAGGTTGCTTTATTTTTGTAACCGAACCCTTATACAGGACATTACATATTGAAAGTTTACCTAAATTTATTGCCAATTATATTACTAAAGAAAATGGCTCTGTTTTTACTATGATTCCATGGTTTGGCTATGTTTGTTTTGGTGCTTACATTGCTGTTTTATTTCATAAGTTTGGTCAAAAATATAGGTACAAACAATTTAAAATTTTCGGTTTTTTAAGCATTGGTTTAATCCTAATATTTTGGTCTTCGCCAATATTAGTTTATTTAAGCGAATTATTTAATATTCAACTTTTTTATGATAGTGCACATTACAACTATTTATTTTCTAGACTTGGAAATGTGTTAGTGATTTTTGGGATTTTTTACACTTTTGAACAGTTTTTAAAACAAGCTATTATCACTAAAATCGGACAAAAAACACTATCTATATATGTGATCCATTTTATTATTATTTATGGAAGTTTTACAGGCATTGGATTAAAACACTTTTTATATAGGTCTTTAACGCCAATCCAAGCTATTATTGGTGCTATTATTTTTATGATTGTAGTTTGCGTCATTTCATTTCATTATGCAAAAACCAACAAATACATCTATAACAAAATAAGATTGTTGTATGATAAATTGATAAAAAAAGACACTGTTTAATCTACTCTTAGCTTGATTTTGTTTAAAAATCAATATTCTTTTTACAGAACTATCAAAAATAGATAATTAATTAACTTAATGTTTTTTACATTGATTTTTTAACTACATTAGTTTAGCTAATTTATTGGCAACTAGACTATTAATCTTTATTTATTTATCATGACATTAAACCAACTAACCCTTGTATTCTGTTTATTTTATTTCTCCCTTCAATCTCAAAATTTAAAAGCTATAGATAGCTTAATGAAGTTGCACGAAGACAACGGATTTAGCGGTAATGTCCTATATGCAAATAAAGATAGTATTGTATTTAAAGGTAGTTACGGCTATGCTAATTTTGAAAAAGAAATCAAGCTTAACGATGACTCAAAATTTGATTTAGCTTCTCTTTCTAAACAATTTACTGCTGTTAGTATACTAATGTTAATAGAACAAAATAAATTACAATATACAACAGACATTAAAACCATATGGCCTAATTTACCTTATAATGGCATAACTATAGAACATCTACTTAGACATCAATCAGGATTACCAGACTATATGGATTTTTTAGAAAAAAAATCTTATTGGGATCAATCTAAAATAGCTACTAATCAAGATATAATTAATCTATTAACAACTAATAATTTTCCGTTATTATTTAAATCGGGAACAGAGAACAGATACAGTAATACTGGCTATGTTGTTCTTGCTTCTATTGTAGAAAAGCTAAGCGAAACTACATTTGAAGAGTTTTTACAAAAAAATATATTCACGCCATTAGACATGAACAACTCTAAAATTGTAAGACGTATTTACAAACCAGATAATGATTCAAGTCTAACCGTAGGTTATTTTAAAAAAGGAAATAAAAACAAACCTAATTATCTTTTTAATGACGAATTAAAAATCTATGATGGTATTGTTGGTGATGGAATGATACACACAACAACTACAGACCTTTACAAGTGGATAAAAGCTTTAAAAAACAACACACTAATTTCTAAATCAAATACAGAAAAAATGTTTTCTGGAGATGCCATTTCTAGCTCTACTGGATTTGGGTTGATGATTCAAGAATCTAAATCTTTAGGCAAATACGTTTTACATACTGGTAATTGGCAAGGCTACATTAATTTTATGCTTTATGTCCTTAAATCTGAAGAATTTGTCGTTATACTCTCTAATAACAGTTATGAAGAATACAGTCTGATTAACAATCAATTAATTAAAAACGGTAGACAAAGTACTAATTAAGCGTTTAAAACAACTTAAAACCAAATGAAAATTTATCAAACCTTACTCCTTTTATCAATACTATTAATTACCTCTTGTAGCACAACAAAACAAGCCTCATTATACGATACCTCTTGGGAATTAGAGTTTATATCTGGAACAAGAATTGCATTTAATGGTTTATATCCAAATAAAAAACCACGAATAAAATTTAACAAAGACTTACAAAAAGCCCAAGGAAACAATAGCTGTAACGGATATTCTGCAGCATACACACTTAAAGAAAATTCTATTTCATTTGGACAACCAGATCCAACAACAATGATGTTTTGTGGTGAAGGCGAGCAAGCATTTTTAAAAATGATGAGACAAGTAAATCGCTATAGCTTTGATAATGACGGTAAATTAAATTTAATGCTAGATAATGTTACATTACTTCGTTTTAATAAAGTAGAATAGAATTTAAAGAAATCTACTATATTTAAAGAATCAAAACATTTTTCATATGAAAACTACACTTTTAAGTTTATTTTTATTGACTTCTGGAATACTATTTGCTCAAAACCCAGATTATAAAGTATCTTCTTATTTAGATGAAGGTTTTAAAGCTCCAAATACACATTATATAGGAGAAGCTTGGTTAAATGCTATAATAAACAATGATAAAGATTTAGGGTATAACATAACTAAAGCAACATTTAAAGCAAATTCTACCTTAGATTGGCATAAGCATGGTTCTTCTCAAGTTCTAATTGTTGTATCTGGTGAAGGTTATTATCAAGAATTAGGAAAAGATCCAATAAAACTTAAAGAAGGTGATATTATTAAATGTGAAAAAGATATTGAGCATTGGCACGCCTCTTCAAAACATAAAGACATCACTTATCTAGCCTTGTATGGCGGAGATCAACCTACGACTTGGACTAAGGTTTTATCTCAAGAAGATTATGACAAAGCTGCAAAACAATTAAATGATTAAAAATCATAAAAAAGCTCACTTAAAAGTGAGCTTTTTTTATATGTTTTTATTAAAACTTAAGCGTTTAAATAGTCTAACACATTAGCTTCTATCCTACTTTCAATGTTAGAGACATCTGCTTTTACAAAAGTTTCGCCCATAATATTTTCGTATAATTCAATGTAACGCTCAGAAACAGATGTGATATACTCATCACTCATTTCTGGTACAGTTTGCCCTTCTAACCCTTGAAAATTGTTTGCAATTAACCATTGGCGTACAAACTCTTTAGATAATTGTTTTTGTGCTTCGTTATTATCTTGGCGTTCTTGATAACCTTCGGCGTAAAAATATCGTGAAGAGTCTGGTGTATGAATCTCGTCAATCAAAACTATTTTACCGTCTTTGGTTTTTCCAAACTCGTATTTAGTGTCTACTAAAATTAATCCTCGTTTTGCAGCAATTTCAGTACCTCTATCAAATAATTTACGTGTGTAATCTTCTAAAACTTTGTAATCTGCTTCGCTAACAATACCACGTTTTAATATATCTTCACGCGAGATGTCTTCGTCATGATCACCCATTTCTGCTTTGGTTGCAGGTGTAATTATAGGTTCTGGAAATTTATCATTCTCCTTCATTCCTTCAGGCATAGCAACACCACAAAGTGTACGTTTTCCAGCTTTATATTCTCTTGCTGCATGACCAGAAAGATAGCCACGAATTACCATTTCTACTTTAAATGGCTCGCATAAATGTCCAACTGCAACGTTAGGATCTGGCGTTGCTGTTAACCAGTTAGGTACTAAATCTTCGGTTGCTTTCATCATACTAGTAGCAATTTGATTTAGTATTTGACCTTTGTAAGGTATCCCTTTTGGCATTACTACATCAAAAGCACTTAGTCTATCTGTTGCAATCATTACCAATTCTTGGTCATTTATATTATAAACTTCTCTTACTTTTCCTTTATAAACACTTTTTTGATTAGGAAAATTAAAATTGGATTTAATAATTGTATTACTCATTATTAGTTGTTGTGTTGTTAATTGTTGCCAACAAAGATAATTTGTTTGACCAAAAAAGCCTTAGATTAATTAAGTTTAATCTCGGTTTTCAATACTTTTATAAGCAGCAATTATCTTTTTAACTAATTTGTGTCTAATTACATCTTTATCGTCTAAGAAAACAATACCAACACCTTCTACATTTTTTAAGATTAGCAAAGCTTCTTTTAACCCAGAAATTGTACGACGTGGTAAATCTATTTGTCCTGGATCACCTGTTAATAAGAATTTTGCATTTTTACCCATACGCGTTAAAAACATTTTCATTTGCGCATGTGTTGTATTTTGACCTTCGTCTAAAATTACAAATGCGTGATCTAATGTTCTTCCACGCATAAAAGCTAATGGTGCAATTTGTATTGTTCCGTTTTCTATATAATTAGCTAGTTTTTCTGGCGGAATCATATCACGTAACGCATCGTATAATGGTTGCATGTAAGGATCTAACTTCTCTTTTAAATCACCAGGTAAAAACCCAAGATTTTCTCCTGCTTCTACAGCTGGTCTTGTTAAAATTATTCGTTTTACCTCTTTATTTTTTAATGCTTGTACTGCTAATGCAACACCTGTATATGTTTTTCCTGTTCCTGCTGGACCAATTGCAAAAACCATATCGTTTTTACGCATTAACTCTACCATACGACGTTGATTTGCCGTTTGGGCTTTAATTATTTTACCGTTAGCACCATGTACTATAGTTTCGCCACTTTTTTCAGAAGTTGTATAATCGTCACTACTTTGGCTTGTAAGTACTCGTTCTATAGTGTTTTCGTCTATTTTATTGTACTTACCAAAGTGATTAAATAACATGGTTAAACGCCTATCAAATTCCTCTAAAAGCTCTTCGTCGCCATAAGCTTTAATTTTATTTCCTCTAGCTACAATTTTTAGTTTAGGGAAGTATTTTTTTATGGTTGTAATGTTTTCATTACCAGTTCCAAAAAATTCTTTTGGAGAAATCTCTTCAAGTTCAATAATAATTTCGTTCAAAAGCGTTTAAATTTTAAATTAATCTATACAATTTTATTAGTTTTGTTGGCACAAATGCTACTAAACAAACTTACGCAATTTTTGCGTGTTGTATATTAAAAAAATATCAACAATAATTAATGGCTATCATTACATTAACTACAGATTTTGGAGAAAAAGACCACTTTGCTGGCGCAATTAAAGGCGCTATTTACAGTGAGTTACCCGAAGTTAGAATTGTTGATATCTCGCATTCGGTTTCACCATTTAATATTTCAGAAGCTGCATATATTATCCAAAATGCTTACAGTAGTTTTCCTAAAGGTACAATTCATTTAATTGGTATAGATTCCGAATTAAATCCAGAAAACAAACATATTGCTGTAGAGCTTGATGAGCATTTTTTTATTTGTGCTAATAATGGAATTATGAGTATGATTGCCAATATTATTGCTCCTAAAAAAATTGTTGAAATTAATATACACGATAAAATCGAAACTAGTTTTCCTGTTTTAGACGTGTTTGTTAAAGTTGCATGCCATATTGCTCGTGGCGGAACACTTGAGGTTATTGGTAAACCTATCGATAAAATTAAACCAATTAAAAACCTTGTCCCTTATGTAAATGATGATAAAACTCAGATTATTGGAAGCATCATTTATATTGATAATTATGGTAATGTAGTTACTAATATTAGAAAATCTTTTTTTGAACAGTTGCAAAAAGGTCGTGCTTTCGAGATTTCGGCTAGAAACTATAAATTTAAAACTATTCACAAAAAATACAGTGATATTGTAAATTTTGAATTACCAGAAAACCAAAGACATGACGAAGGTCGCGGATTGGTAGTTTTTAACAGCTCAAATTTTTTAGAAATCGCCATCTACAAAAGTAATATGCAAACTGTAGGAAGCGCGAGTACGCTTATGGGATTAGGTTTACGTGATACTGTTACCATTAATTTTTTAAAATAATTTTAAATCATTAAAATGTTTGTTAGAATAGTTAAATTAAGTTTTGCACCAGAAAACATAAACACCTTTAAAGCTAATTTTGAAACTATTAAACATAAAATTAGAGCTTTTGAAGGTTGCCAATTATTAGAATTATATCAAGACAAACACAATAGCAATGTGTTTTTCACGTATAGTTATTGGACTAGTGAAACCCATTTAGAGCGTTACAGACAATCTGAATTATTTAAAGGTGTTTGGGCTAACACCAAACCTTTATTTAATGCTAAACCTGAAGCTTGGAGCGTAGACAAAATTGCGTCGCTGCAATAAAAGATTTATTAAGTAAATGTAATTATTACTTAATTGAATAAAAAAGCGCTTTAAATGATAAAACAAATAAAACTATTAACTTTACACTTTTAAGCATTTTTACTTTAAATACTTAAAACCTAAACACTTTAAAACTTATTAATGTTAGCGATTCTTAAAAAAGAAATTAACTCATTTTTTGCGTCACCAATTGGGTATTTGGTTATTGCTATTTTTTTATTGTTAAACGGTTTGTTTTTATGGTTATTTAAAGGCGAGTTTAACATACTTGATAACGGTTTTGCAGATCTTTCTTCGTTTTTCTTATTAGCACCATGGATATTAATTTTCTTAATTCCTGCTGTTACAATGAAAAGCTTTAGTGACGAAAAAAAACAAGGTACTTTAGAGCTTTTACTAACAAAACCTATAAGTACTTTTCAATTAGTTTTAGGTAAATATTTAGGTGCATTTATACTAATTATTATTGCGCTTATACCAACGTTATTATACGTTTTTACTGTGTATCAATTAGGTAATCCTACTGGTAACATAGATTTTGGTAGTACATTAGGATCTTATTTTGGATTGCTATTTTTAGTAGCTGCTTATACTGCAATTGGCGTATTTGCTTCTACATTATCAGACAACCAAATTGTTGCCTTTATTATTGCGGTATTTTTATGCTTTTTCTTTTATGTTGGTTTTGAAGGTATTGCAGATTTTACATCCAGTAGTTTTATCGATAATTTAGGTATGTCTGCGCATTTTAAAAGTATGAGTCGTGGTGTATTAGACACTAGAGATTTAATTTACTTTTTAAGTATTACATTTTTATTTATCGTTTTAACAACAACAAATATAAATCGTCAAAACGCATGATTATTACTATTCCATTAGTTATATCTTTTATTATAACTTTTATCTTAGTTTGGCTGTTTGTAAAAACCATTGGAAATAAAAAATGGTTAAGCTTTATAATTGCAGTTATACTTACACCAGTTGCCTACTTTTATTTATTATATCCAATGGTAAATATTTTTAGTAGTTATCATCACGAAAAATATTTTAATGCAGAAGATTGGGAAGAATATCCTGCACAACGTTTTGAGATGATGGGTGATATATTACAAGACAGCACCTTAATTGGTCGTCCTAAATCTAAAATTAAAACATTATTGGGCGAAGCAGAATGGTATGGTTGGGACGATAGTATCAAAGCAAATTCTGAAGACAAATGGAATTACAATTTAGGGTTTAAACCTGGTGCATTTACTAAAGACCAAGAATGTTTAGAATTTGTTTTTAAAAACGACACTTTACAATCTATTAGAAACTATCAATTAGAACAAAAATTTGAATAAAACACTTAAACATATTAGCCTAATTGTTATAGCCTTAATAGCTATAAATGTAATAAGTAGTAAGATTTACAAACGTTTTGACCTAACTACAGATAAGCGTTACACTTTAAATAATTCTGCTTTAGAAATCATAAAAAAAGCAGATAAACCTGTAGTTATAGACGTGTTTTTAGAAGGTGAAGATTTTCCTTCAGAATTTAGACGTTTAAAAAACGAAACTAAACAACTACTTGAAGAGTTTTCGGCTTTTAACGATAATATAAGTTTTAAATTTATTAATCCTATTGAAGATGAAAATACTAGAGACCAAAACATTAAACAATTAAATGCAAGAGGATTAACACCAATGCAATTAAATGTAAAAGAAAATGGTAAATCTAGTCAAGCAGTTATTTTTCCTTGGGCATTAGCAAGTTATAATAACACAACGGTTAAAATTCCTTTAGTTAAAAACAAAATTGGAGCAACACAACAGGAGTTAGTCACAAATTCGGTTCAACATTTAGAATATGCATTTGCAGATGGATTAAGTAAATTAGTAAATCCTAAACGTCGTAAAATAGCGGTTTTAAAAGGCAATGGAGAATTTCAAAATAGATATATAGCAGATTATATAAAAGCTTTAAGAGATTATTATTACATAGCTCCATTTACATTAGATAGTGTAGAAAACAATGCTGTTAGTACGTTAGAAAAATTAAATACGTTTGACCTAATAATAGCAACTAAACCAACAGAAGCGTTTACAGAGAAAGAAAAATTTGTGCTAGATCAATTCACTATGAATGGTGGAAAAAGTCTTTGGCTTATAGATAAAGTAGCTATAGACAAAGATAGTCTTTACAACGATTTAGGTAAAAATGTTGCAATTGCACGAGATTTAAATTTAACCGATTTTTTCTTTAAATATGGCGTTAGAATTAATCCGTTACTTGTTAGATCTATGTATTCTGCACCAATTGCATTAGCATCTGGAGAAGGAAGTGATAGCCAATTTCAAAATTTTCCTTGGACCTATTCTCCTTTAGGGCAAGGCAATACACGTCATCCTATTGTTAACAATTTAAATTATACCAAGTTTGATTTTGCAAATCCAATAGATACTTTAAAAAATAACATACATAAAACCATATTGTTACAAAGTGCGCCACTTTCTAAATTAGAAGGAACGCCAAGAGAAGTAAGTTTAGAATCTGTAAACGACCAACAAGATCCAAAAACTTATAATAATGGATCACAAAATTTAGCGGTTTTATTAGAAGGTAAATTTACATCGGTGTACAAAAACCGTGTTAAACCATTTGATTTTAAGCAATCAAAAGATCAAAGTATTCCAACTAAAATGATTGTAATATCTGACGGAGATGTAATTAAAAACGAAGTTGGTCGTAATGGTCCAGAAGAATTAGGTTTTGATCGCTGGACAGGTCAAGTTTTTGGTAATAAAGAATTTTTAATAAATGCAGCTAATTATTTACTTGATGATAATGGACTTATAAACATTAGATCTAAAGAAATTGCTGTAGCCTTTTTAAATCCAGAAAAAATCAGTGAAGAAAAAACCAAGTGGCAACTCTTAAACATCTTACTACCATTGGTTTTACTTGGATTATTTGGAATAGCATTTAAGTATATAAGACAAAAAAAATACGCTAAATAAGTGTTAATAAGTTTGTTTCCTTTTTAAACACATTAGCAATATATTTGTAATACAACAATTAACCGAATTTAACGAATTTTAATATAGATGAAATTTATTGTATCAAGTACCTATTTACTAAAACAATTACAAGTTTTAGGTGGTGTAATAAACAACTCCAATACGCTTCCAATTTTAGATAATTTTTTATTTGAATTACAACAATCTAAACTAACAGTATCTGCAAGTGATTTAGAAACTACAATGTCTGCTGTTTTAGATGTAGAAAGTGATAACGAAGGTAGTGTAGCAATTCCTGCACGTTTATTATTAGATACTTTAAAAACGTTTCCAGAACAACCTTTAACGTTTGTTATAGAAGAAAATAACACAGTAGAAATAAGTTCTAACCACGGTAAATACGCATTAGCCTATGCAGATGGTAACGAGTTTCCTAAAGCTGTCACTCTTGAAGATCCAAGTGCAACAGCAATGCCTGCTCATGTGTTAGCAACAGCGATTAACAAAACTATTTTTGCTGCTGGTAACGACGATTTACGTCCAGTGATGAGTGGTGTATTTTTTCAATTCTCTACAGAAGGTTTAACGTTTGTTGCTACAGATGCTCACAAACTTGTAAAATATTCTAGAGAAGATGTTAAAGCATCTCAAGTAGCCGAGTTTATTATGCCTAAAAAACCTTTAAACTTATTAAAAGGAATTTTAGGTGCTAATGAAGAAGAAGTAACTATAGAATATAACGATTCTAATGCAAAATTCACGTTTGATAACACTGTATTAATCTGTCGTTTAATAGATGGGAAATATCCAAACTACGAAGCTGTTATCCCTAAAGAAAATCCTAACAAATTAACTATAGATCGTACGCAGTTTTTAAACTCTGTACGTCGTGTTAGTATTTTCTCTAATAAAACAACACACCAAATTAGACTTAAAATTGCTGGTGCCGAGCTTAATATTTCTGCAGAAGATATTGACTACTCTAATAAAGCAGAAGAGCGTTTAACTTGTGATTACCAAGGTGATGACATGCAAATTGGATTTAACTCTAGATTTTTAACAGAAATGTTAAACAATTTAAGTTCTAACGATGTACAATTAGAATTAAGTATGCCTAATAGAGCTGGAATTTTAACTCCAATAGATGATTTAGAAGAAGGTGAAAAAGTAACAATGCTTGTAATGCCTGTTATGCTTAACAGCTAAACTTTTTTAAGAAAATATAAAAAAAGCCACAACGATTAGTTGTGGCTTTTTTTTAATAATTAAAATTAACCTTGGTAATTAATCATACATCAAAAAATTACCATTAAAATTTCCGTTTACTATTTCGCCATCATTTCTAGTAAATTCAAAACTAAAATTAATAGTATCTGTGGTTAAACTTGAAATTGTAATGCTTCCTGAGTTAGCATTTAAGTTGTCATCAGAATTATTTCTATCTAATAAAATATTACCATCTTCTAATTCTCCATCAATAAATTGAGCATTTACTTCAAATTGTAAACTTGGCATATCTGAAAAGTTGTACGTTTGCTCTGCTAATGGATTTTGGTTAATTCTGATAGTAAAAATATTTACATTATCAAGTTGAGTCCCATTATTTAGAGCATCTAATACTTCTGTTTCAGACTTATTGATTAAACTTACAAAAGTGCTTCCTCCTATTGAAGGTTCTACAAAAACTGAATTTACAACATAAGTTTCATTATTTAATGTTATTACATTTGTGCTTTGTTGCTCTTGTTCTTGAGAATTATTTTCGTCGTCTGAAGAACAACTAAACACTGTTAATATAAAACAGAAAAAGACTACAACTTTATTTAGTTTTTTCATTTTAAAAATTACTGTTTTAAGATTTTTATTGTTTGGTTTGATTGGTTAGTGCTTATGTTTAAAAAATACATTCCTGTTGGTAAATTAGAAATGTTAATTTGAGATTGATTAGCTATATCAAGTACTTTTTGACCATTTACATTAAATACTGAAACGTTTTCAATGGTTTGTTTAGTTTTTATATTTACAATGTCTGTTGCAGGATTTGGATATAACTTAATAGAGTTACTTGTGTAATTAACTTCATCTATACCTAAAGTAGAATCGTATTCATAAGCACCTAAATCTATTGTAGAATTGAAAATTCTATTGTTACCCGATAAATCTAAATCTCCGTATAAACCTAAATTATAAAATGAGTTAGTTCCTTGGTCTATAACTGCTGTAGACGAAGCGGTTGGTTTGTAATCTGAATCTAAATTTGGATTTGCAGTACTAATATTAAAAGCATCTGCATCAATATTAGCTGTGTAAGGATATATAGTTGGTGCTATACAATTATCAATATCTAAATCCCCAAAATTCCCTTCGGCAGGTTTAGAATTATCAAAAACTTTATCACTAACAATAGATGTATTAGTATATAGATTATTATAGAAAATAGAATTATATACATCTACAACATTTTCTAACGAACCAGATGAACTTATATTGATTAAATGTTTAATTGTAGTGGTAGAAAAATCATTTTGATTATTTACAAACGTTGAATTAACAATAGTTGTACTCATATTTGAAGTTCCCGTTTCTCTAAACCATATAGCACCAAAGTCTGAATTAAATTGATTATCAGAAAACTCTAAATTCACAAATCTAAAATCGATAGGTGTATTACTACTTGAACTTTGAAATAAGCAAACACCATTATTAACTAAATTTTCTTTTATAGCAACATTAATAAATTCAATAGTATCTGTAAAATACCTATAATCCATCAGTAATCCGTTACCCGTATAATTGTTTCTAATGATACTATTTTTTAGCGTAAAGTAAGATGTGTTATATGTCGTTGGAAAATAAATTACAGGATTACTTCCACTTGGTTTATGAGCGTTTTCAAAAATAAAACCATCAAGCGTTACCAAGTTTGTGTTAACATTCATTAATTGCCCTACGTTATCAGATTTGTTAGATGCAAAATCTCCAGCAATATCATTTCCATTTATATCTCCTGATATAATGGTAGCATTTGTGGTATAGATTAACGACATATCTCTATCATTTTCATCGGTTTCTGTACCATCAAAACCACCAAAAATTTGAACATTATCATCAATTACTGTAAATCCTCCAGTTGTAGGATAATAAGTTCCGGCTTTTACAAATACCTTTCCTCCAGGTACAAAACTAGTAGAATTTAAAGCATCATACAAAGAATTGTAAGCATCTACCCAAGAGGTACCATCATTGTTACCTGTTGCACCTGCATCTACATAAATATCTCCTATTGGTGCTGGTGTTGATAGATTTGCAATATCACCTGGTCCATGAAACATAGCTGTATTTGCATGCTGAATAGCTCCTAAGCCAATGATTGTTCCACTAGAATACGTTCTTGAATTTTGAAAACAATCTGTCGCAGGAAAATCAGAGAAATTATAGCCTCCAAAACCACCCATAGTACCGTTTTGACGATAGGCTGCTAAAGGTTCAAAATTTCCTGAAGAAATATCTACAAAGGGTGTTGTTGGTAGATATACAGAATTTGAAACATCATTTGTAGGTGTGAAATCACGAGCGTTAGTATCACCAAAATTTATTCCTACACCAGAAGTAGTAAATCCTACAAATTCAGTTGTACCTACATTGTTATAATAAATGTTGTTATACCAAGCTCCGCCTACGCCACCTGAAGTTTTCTCTAAACGAATACAACTGGATACTGAAGCCGCTACACCAGCGCCTTCTTGATTTAAAGAAAGAGTATTATTATTAAAAAATATACTAAGACCTTGAGCACCGTTAGAAATAAATCTAGCTACACTACCAGACTTTCCTGCATCTTCTACTTTGTTTGCAATAAATAAGTTATTTCCTATAAAAATCTTATCATAATCCCTAATTGTTCTATACTCAAAAGCATACCCAACTTGAGAAACATTTTCATCTACAACACTATTTAGTAATGAAAACGTTTTAATAGGATTTGAACTAGTTCCTCCAAATATATTAGCCCAAATGTCAAAAGCTGGTCTTGAAACTGCATAGTTTCGAGTAAAACGACAATTTAAAAGTGTGATTTGATTTTGGGTATAGTTAGTTCCACTTGCTGGATGACTGTATAAAGCACTTCCACCGTAAGCATTTACAAAGTTAATACGATCAATTACAATGTTTTCTTGTACATGAACTAATGTTGATCCACCAACAGTAGTTGGTTCTATTTGTAAAATACGTGTAGCATTATCACCTTTATTTGTTGATGTTGCACTAGGCACTTCTACCAAATCATCACCATTAAGATCTCCAGATAAATACACTGGATGCAACCAAGGATCTGTACTTCTGTCGGATCTTGCAGACTCAGTACCAACAAAACCACCATAAATATTAACACCATATTGATTTAAAAATGGAGTTGAAGCATTAACAGGTTTGTACGTTCCTTCTGCTATCCAAATTTCTGCTCCTGCAGTCGTTGTGTTAGTAAGCGCATCATGTAAAGAATTGTAGGCATTTGCCCAACTTGTACCGTCGTTAGTACCTGTAGCATCAACATCTACATAAATTATGGTCTGTGCTTGCGTAAAACCAAACACTAAAAAGGTTAATAATAGTAATGTTTTTTTCATTTTATAAAGATTTATTTTTAGAACTATGTATTGCAAAAAAAACGCTGTATTGCACATTTCTAATTTGGTTTTTTCTGAATGTCCTTAATTTCTTTCTAAACATTTTATTTTTAATTGAAATAAAAAAAAGCCTACTAATAGCAGACTTTTTTCTAGTTAAGGGTAATAAAAAATAGTTAGTTTATTCGCAGTTCATTTTTTGTCCGTAAGGCATTTGTCCGTGGATAATTCCGCCAAATTGAGAGCTACCATAACCACTGCCATTGTACTGCTGTTTAATTAAAAAGCCTTGTAAATAGCAATCGTTATTTTTATTTTTTTCTGTGAAAGCACCTTTAATCCAACGGTATAAAATACGACCTGTGTATTTATTTGTTACAATATTCCAGTCGTTAGATTCTATATTTAACTTTAAAAGTTTTGCGCCATCTTTTGCAATGGTTTTAGAAACATTTTCTTTAGCAAAGTTGACTAGTGATGCATTGCTATTCATACTACCTGCTTTTGGCATTTTTATAGCATCTGCAGTTGCTTTTGCTGCTGCATCATAATTTGCTTTTAATGTAGCTTCAAACTCTTGTACGATTGGCTTTGCTTTTTCTAACCAATCTAGATGAAATTGTTGCTCACCTTTACCAATAATATTTAAAACTGTAATGTCATTTTGATGCATATATGATGGTACATTAAAAGCGTGTCCGCCTTGATGAGAACCTGCATAAATAACAAAGACATCTTCTGCAATAAGCATACCTCTAACAAGTATTGGCATACCAGTACCAAGCTCTAAAGTTTGAGATCTGTCTGCTCCAACTTTTGTTGTAAACATACCAGAAACTAATTCGTAACCAATATAACCTTCTGGTGACATGGCGACTAGTTCTGGTGTTGTTAAAAAGCGTAACCACGCATATTCTGGATCTTGCGCAGGCAACAAATCTACATTATCGCCCATGTCTGTCATTTGGCGTCTTATTTTTACGCGATCAACACCAACTGCACTCATACCTTTTGTCATCGCAAACGGATACGACATGTATAAAAACTCGTCACTTACTGTATTAGCTGGTTTAGGCTTATTAGCTTCGGCTTCTTGTTGTTTTTTCTCAAGATATTTTTGATAGTATAAATCTTGTTTCGCCTGATCGTTTGGGTATTTTTTAGCTAATTCTGCTTTAAATTCTTCATCGGTGTATTCTGTTTTTGATGCATTTTGATTAGACGTTGAAGAACTGCTAACCATTCCTGAAGAATTTTCAGTTTTTGAAGACGAGCTTATGTCTTCTTTTTTATCTAACTTCTTCTCTACTGCTGCTTTGGCTTTCTTTTTTAACATTTTACCAAATTGCGCATGCGATGTTGTGTAGCATAAAGCTATAGCTAATAATAGAACTATTTTTTTCATAAGAATCGTGTTTAATAGACTTCAAAATAAAGTACTTAAGCACCATTCTTAATTTGGATTTTTCTAAAACCGAGGATTTTTTTTCTGAAGGAATTTCAGAAAATTCAAATTAATCACATAAACGTTTCCTTGATTACTTCAAGAAACTGATCGCGTTTAGATTTTGAAATTGGGATGCGTTTTTGATTGTTCATTAACAAATAATCGCCATCATCTTTAACCAATTCATCAACATATTTTAAGTTGATTAAATACGAACGATGACATTTAAAAAACATCGCATTGCGTTCTAATTGCTCAACAAAATGCTTTAACGGCTTGCAAATGGTTTTTTGTTTGCCATCAATAAGTTGTACGTTGGTGTACATACCATCAGCTTCAAAATATACGATATCATTATGCGATGCGAACATGATTCCTTTAGGAATTTCTAAAGCAATTTTATCCATTGAGAGTTGCTTTAACGAATCGCGTAACTTGTTTAATTGGTCGTTTAAATTGTTGGCTTTTATCGCTTCTTCGGCTTTTGCAACTGCTTCTTTTAACTCGGTTGTATCAACTGGTTTTAACAAATAATCTACTGCTGATAATTTGAAAGCTTCAATCGCATATTGATTGTACGCCGTCACAAAAATGATTTTAAAATCAATCTGATTTGGAAAGTATTCTAAAATGTCTAATCCAGACTGATTAGGCATTTCGATATCTAAAAAAACAACATCTGGTTTACTGGTTTTAATCAAATCTACACCAGATGCTAAATCTTGCGCTTCTTCAATGCTAGTAATACTTGCGCAATGTTCAGTTAGCAGGTTTGATAGTAAATGTCTCGCGCGTTTTTCGTCGTCTATAATTATCGCTTTCATATCTTAATGTATTGGCATCGTGATGACCACTTTTGTACCTGCAGCAACATCATTTTCATCATACAAATCGTTGGTAGTTATAGCTATATCACGTTTTAATTTGTTTTTATAAAGATGCACACGTTCCTCATTAGCTTTAGTGGCAAAGGGTTTGTGCTGTTGGTTTGGTCGTTTTAATTTTTCGGATTGTGCTCGACCAATTCCGTTATCTTCAACCGTAATTTCTAATTTATTTTGCTGAATAATTTTAGCTTCAATTTGTAATTTTCGATCGTTTAATTTGTGTAGTAATCCGTGTTTTAAAGCATTTTCAACGTACGGTTGAATGAATAATGACGGTACTTTTATCTGTTTTGTCTTCAATTGATTATCGACAGAAATCGCATATTCCAATTCATCTTCAAAACGCACTTTTTCTAATTCTAAATACAATTTTAACGCGTTTAATTCTTCCTCTAAAGTAATTTCGTTTTGCTGACTGTAGTCTAAATACATACGGATTAATCGGCTAAACTTCACTAAATACGAGCTTGCCAATTCCTTTTCATTGGAAATGATATAATCTTGAATTGAATTTAAAGCATTAAAAATGAAATGTGGATTCATTTGCGAACGTAGATTTTCTAACCTTAAATTCGTTATTTTTTTATCGATTAAAATTTTATCAACTTCAGCAATGCGTTGTGCTTCTTTTTGTTGTAATCGCCATCTAAAATACAGCCAAATTAATCCAAAAACAGTTAATAAAACCAATGCATAAAACCAATAGGTTTCCCAAAATGGCTTAGCAATAACAAAGGTTATTGGTGCTGCAAAAACAGGATTTTTAGCACTAATATTTTGCGCTTTTAATTCGAAAGTATATGTGCTACTTGATAAACTATTAAAGTTGACAAAATGCGTATTTAAAGGAATATTTTGCCAACTAGAATCTATTTCTTGTACACGATATTGATATTTTACATGCTGGTTAGATTGAAATCCGTTAGAATTGAACTTTAAACCTATTTTATTTAAATGATGAGGCAATTTATAGCTGCTTGCTACCAAAGTATCTCGATCGTTAATCGATACCGCTTCTACCCTAACCTTTGCAGTTTTAAAAGTTTTAAACAGGCCATCTTGTTTTGGCAAAGTGTAAAAGCCATTTGGTAAAACTACGACCAACTGATTTTGCAACACCAAAAGGCTATTTACTGCAGTATTTAAACCATCTTGCGCACTTAACGATTTAAGCTCATGAGTTTTGGTGTGATATTGAAATAAGCCAGAATCGGTTCCTATCCACAGTAACCAACCATCGGACAAAATGGTGTTGATTTGAATATTTTCAGGAAGTTTAATTCCAGAGGATTGTAATGTGTTTTGCTCATATTTAAGTAATCCGTTGTGTTGCGTTGCTAACCAAATAATTTCGTTAGTGTTTGCGATAGCATTTACTAATAAACTAGTTGAATTGTATTGAATTTCTTCAGAAGAAAAGGTATTACAATTGTATTTGTAAAGTCCGTCGATATAAGACACAAACAACGCGTTACCCGAGACTACTGAAGCCTTTACACGACTTTCCTTTAGAATTTGTTTTTCAGGATTATTAAACGCTTTTTTATACACAATACCTTGACGGTAATTACCATAAAACAAGGTGCTGTCATTTATTTTTGAAAATGTTTTTGCTACCGAAAATCGGTTTTTTACATCGGTAATTTTATCGGTTTTTAAATCGACTATAAAAGATTCTGAAGCATTTATACTAACAATTAATTGCTCTTTTTCAGCATCAAAATATAATTTACCAATTATCTTTTTACCAGGTAATTGCAGCGTTTTCTCCAGTTGATTTTGGTGGTAAAACAGTAATTTACCGTCATTGGTTCCTAATACAAAATGATTGTTTTGTAATGCTAAAGAAGCTGTAATTTTAGATTCAATAGCTGATAATTCTACACGACGAATATTTAAATTAGGTGATACAAACACACCATTATCTAGTGTAGTAAACCAATAATTGTTGTTAAAATCTATTTGAACGTCGGTAACAGATTCGGTACTAAAAAGTTGTTCTGTAAACGTAAAATATTCATTTTCAAACTCATAAACAAAAATTCCAGAACTAGTTAAAAACCAATATTCGTTATCAAAATTTAAAATATTGTAGATGGTTTCGTTTTGTAATCGTAACGGTATTGCTACTTTTTTTGACGTATTTTCTGCTTTATCAATCACATAAAGCACATTTCCTTTTGCACTATTGTGAATTAAAAATACATCGTTTTTAAAAGCAAATAGTTTTGGCGATTGTATACGATTGGCACTTGTAATTTCAAGTATTTTAGTTCTTTTTTGCTTTCCTAATTTATATAATCGGTGACGCTTTAATTCGCCTTCAAAATTAATAATAAACGTGTAATTACTATCGTGGTCTCTAACATTGGTAATACACATACCTTTAAAGACTTCGGTAACTTGTTTGGTGGTTTTATTAATGTCGAAAATCCCAATTACGGTAAATAACCTGATGTTATTTTCTAAAATTTCAAATTGTGCTAATTGCCCATTTACAAGTTGACTTGCATCGTAAAATAGTTGTAAACGATCATTTTCAACATAAAATAATTGTCCGTAAATATTGTTACACCAAAGTCGGTTTTCGGTATCAAATTTTAATTGAAATAGTGAATTTGATTTTTGTTCTGGATGCGTAAATTGCTCGTAAGTTTTTCCGTTATAACGATACAAACCTTTGTTTGCTGCTAACCAAATGTAGTTTTGGTAGTCTTCAGCGATATCATAAAATTCTACATCTGGAAGGTTAGAAACCTTAGACATATGCTGAAATACCGGATTTTGTGAAAGTACAAAAACTGGTAATAATAAAAATAATATGAATTTAAAATTACGCCACATAATTAATAATAAGCAAACTTAATATTTAATTATCTAACCGTTATTTGTTTTTTCTGTATCTAAGTGATTTTTTTCTAAATAAAAAACGCAACCAAAATAGGTTGCGTTTTACTTTATCAAAAATTTAACTAACTAATAAAATTAAAAGATAAAGGATATGTTGGAGTTTCGCCATTACTTGCCTTAATAGCATTGATTACTGGAAAAATAACAGATATAATTCCTAAAACTATAAAGCCTAATAGTCCAAGTCCTAAAAATAAAATTAATGGAATACACAGTAGACAATACACTAGTAAACTTAACTGAAAGTTAACTATATTTTTTCCATGCTTGTCTAAATTGTAAACTTTGTCTTTTTGTGTTAGCCAGATAATTAATGGCAATAAAAGACTACCAAAACCAATTACTAATGTAATTAATTGACTTAAATGTGTTAAGACAATAAGTTGTTTGTTTTCTTGCATGATTAATAGAATTTGATTGATACTTATAAGACGTATCATTTCTAAAAACGTTACAAGATTTACATTATTTTTTACTAATGAGGAAGTTTATCCTTTAAAACACCATATAAAAACGTACCTACTATCGCCGATATAATAACTATTAATATTGGTAAAAAACCAGCACCAACAAGAGTAAATAATGGTCCAGGACAAGCTCCAGCTAAAGCCCAACCTAATCCAAAAATAATTCCTCCAAATAAATATCTATAAACCGATTTTTCTTTTTCAGGGATAATAATTGGTGTTCCATCTATAGCTTTTAGCTTTTTACGTTTTATGATTTGCGTAAAAATAATTCCGAAGAATAAAGCAGAACCAATAATTCCATACATATGAAAGGACTCAAACCTAAACATCTCGAAAATTCTAAACCAAGAAGCTGCTTCAGATTTATACATAATTACACCAAATAGCATTCCTACTAATAAATAACTAATAGTTTTTTTCATAATTAAAAAATTAAGGGAAATATTAAGTGTACCATGATTAATCCTCCAATAAAAAATCCAATCACAGCAATTAATGAAGGCTTTTGTAAATTACTTAATCCAGAAATTGCATGACCTGAAGTACATCCGCCAGCATAACGCGTACCAAAGCCAATTAGTAATCCTCCAATAATTAAAATAATAATGTTTTTAGGTTGTTGTAATGCTTCTGCTGAAAATAATTCGGTTGGCAAATAGGAATTCTTGACAGAAAAATCCATTTGCTCTAATGCAAGTTTTGTAGCGTCACTAATATCCGGCATTTCTGCAGTTGTAAGAAAATTTGATGCTAAAAAACCACCAATTATTGCTCCAACAGCAACTAATAAATTCCAACTATCTTTTCGCCAATTAAAATTGAATAAATTACTAACTTTTCCTGCGCCACACATAGCGCAAAAAGTTCGTAAATTGGAAGACATTCCGAAGGTTTTTCCCATTAATAGTAACAGGAACATTGTAAGTGCTATTAAAAATCCAGAGAGCAACCACGACCATGGTTGTAAAAAAAATTCCATAAAATAAATTTGAACAAAAGTACTGCTAAATTTAAATTATGGAAAATTTATAATAGTATATCGTCAACCAAAACTTTTTACTTATTGATTTTGAATACTTTAGTTAAAATATCTTCCATCAAACACCATTTAGTGATTGCAGACTGAAATAAATTTGCGCCTACAAACACTGTAAACCATAACCAATTTTGATTAACGTACATACCTAATAATACGCTTATTATAACAAAAATTCCTGCTATTGCTCTTATATACCTGTTTAACATAACTATTAATTTATTTTAAAAATACTTTAAATTCTATCACTCGTAGTAACAAGTTTACTGATGATTTTTTCGTTCAATCATATAATACACTAAAGGCACAACTAATAAGGTTAATACAGTCGAAACGATGGTTCCTCCCATTAACGAAATAGCTAATCCTTGAAAGATCGGGTCAAACAGTATAACAAATGCACCTATAACTACTGTTCCTGCAGTTAATAAAATTGGTGTTGTACGCACTGCTCCTGCTTCTATTGCGGCTTGTTTTAGTGGCACGCCTTCTTCTAATCTTAGATTGATAAAGTCGATGAGTAATACCGAATTACGCACCATAATTCCCGCTAACGCAATCATACCAATAAATGATGTTGCGGTAAAAAATGCGCCCATCAACCAGTGACCTAAAATAATACCAATCATTGATAATGGTATAGCAACCATCATCACTACTGGTGCTTTAAAGTTTTGGAACCAACCTACAATTAAGATGTAGATTAAAGCAATTGCTCCTAAAAAGGCAATTCCTAAATCTCTAAATACTTCCAAGGTAATTTGCCATTCTCCATCCCATTTTACGGTGTAATCATCTTCAAATTCTGGTTGTCCTAAATACATTTCATTGATCTTATAACCTTGTGGTAACGGAATTGCTTTTAGCTTCTCTTCCATTCCTAATATCGCATACGCAGGACTTTCTAATTCGCCAGCCATATCTGCTAACACATAAACCACACGTTTTTGGTTTTTACGGTAAATGCTTTTTGCACTTGTCGTTTCACTAATATCAACCAAGTCTACAATTGGCACTAAATTACCTTGTTGTGATTTCACTTTTAACTGCGAAATATCTTGAATGGTTGACTTTTCCTTTTCATCTAAAGCTAATACTAAACCTATTTGATTCACTGCATCTTCGTCATATAACACCGTTAACGGTCTGTTGGATAATGCCATATTCATCGTATAAGCAATCTGCTTTGGTGCTACTCCGTAAAGCATTGCTTTTTCTTTGTCTATTGTGAATTGAAATTCTTTTTGATCAGCTTCTACCATCCAATCGACGTCAACAACATCTTCTGTATTATTCAAAATATTTTGAACTTCATTAGCAATTTCCATTTGCTTATCATAATCAGGACCGTATATTTCAGCCACTAAAGTTGATAATACAGGTGGACCTGGTGGCACTTCAACAACCTTAACATTCGCATTATATTTTGAAGCTATCTTTTGAATTTCAGGACGCAATAATTTTGCAATATCGTGAGATTGCGCACTACGTTCGCCTTTATCAATTAAATTCACTTGTATATCTGCCATATTACTTCCACCTCGTAAATCGTAGTGACGTACTAATCCATTAAAGGTAATTGGCGCCGAAGTCCCAATATAATTTTGATAGTTAACCACTTCTGGTCGCGTTGATAGGTATTGTGAAATTTCTTGAGCTACAACTGCTGTACGCTCTAAAGTTGTCCCTTCTGGCATATCAATCACTACCTGAAATTCGTTTTTGTTATCAAACGGTAACATTTTTACAACAACCGAATTGGTAAAAAACATCACCATTGTTCCCATTAACAAGATGAAAGTTAATCCTAAAAACAACCAACGTTTTGAAGAACTTTCAATTAACGGACGTTCAAATTTTTCGTAGAACTTGTAAATTAATGTGTCCTCTAAAGGCTTTTTAGGCTTCTCCTCTGCTCCTTTTTTATCTTTTTCACGCAAGAAAATATACCCCAAATATGGTGTTATAGTTAATGCAACAAATAATGATAAAATCATTGCAATAGAGGCACCAATTGGCATTGGCGCCATATATGGTCCCATTAATCCAGACACAAACGCCATAGGCAATACCGATGCAATTACGGTAAATGTTGCCAAAATAGTTGGGTTACCTACTTCGTTAATGGCATAAAGAGCCGCTTGTTTAAAAGGCAAGCGTTTCATTTTAAAATGCCTATGCATATTTTCGGCAATGATAATGGAATCGTCTACCACAATACCAGTTACAAATACTAATGCGAATAAGGTAATTCGGTTAAGCGTATAATCTAGCATATAGTAGCTTAACAGCGTTAATGCGAATGTAATTGGCACCGATAAAAACACAACCAATCCACCACGCCAACCCATTGCCAACATTACAACAAATGTTACTGCGATGATAGAACCAATAAGGTGTAATAATAATTCTGATACTTTGTGAGACGCTGTTTCACCATAGTTTCTGGTGATTTCTACGTGTACATCATCAGGAATTAAAGTTTTACGTAAATGCTCTACTTTATCAATGATGACATCTGCAATTTTCATCGCGTCTGCACCTTTTCGTTTTGCTACCGAAATAGTTACTGCTGGGTATTCTGATTTGTAATCACTTGCTTTTTCGCTAGCTTGACCAAAACCAAGACTAACATAATTTTGTGGTACTTCAGGACCATCAATAATTTTCGCCACTTGCTTTAAATAGATAGGCTGATTTTGCTGAACACCAACGACTAGATTTTCAACATCAGTCATCGATTCTAAAAATTTGCCTGTATTTACAACAAATTCAGTATCATTTTTATCAAAAGTGCCGCTATTTAATTGTGCGTTGTTGGCTTTAATCATTTCAGAAACCGATAAAAAGTCTAAACCAGCACTTGCTAATTTGTCTTTATCTAAAACGACTCTTATTTGACGTTCTCTTCCACCTATTTTATGTGTGATAGCAACGTCATTCACTTTTTTAATTTCGGCTTCTATTTCTTGAGCCATTTGCCCTAATTGGAAATCGTCATAGTTTTCACTCCACAATGTTAAACCCAACATTGGCACATCATCAATAGCACGTGTTTTTACTAATGGAAATGTAACGCCTTCTGGCATTTGATCCATATGCTTATTGATTTCGTTATATAATTTCACAAAAGAACGCTCGATATCTTCGCCCACATAAAACTGAACGATGACCATTCCCTGCTCTTTCATAGATGTAGAATACACATATTCCACACCTTTTATATTTGAAATTAATTGCTCTAAAGGCTTAATCACTCTAGATTCAACCTCGGTTGGACTTGCACCAGGATAACCCACAAAAATATCTGCCATAGGCACATCAATTTGCGGCTCTTCTTCACGAGGAATTAAAAACGAGCTGTACACACCAATGACCATAAATACAATCATTAAAAGCACTGTAAGCTTAGATGTCATAAAGACTTTGGCAATTTTTCCTGCTAAACCTTCTTTCATTTTGATTTCTTATTTTTTGGGCGTTTTAACGGGCTATTCGCTATATCTTTTTACTTGTTCTCGATACAAATTTGTTTCATTTCGACTGCGCTCAATGTGACACAAATTCACTCGAATTGACGTAAAAAGGATGCCGCTTCTATCCCTAACGCGACTTTGAACTGTTAATTCAACCTTGTTATTAATTTTTAATTCAGTACTATTTACTGCCTACTGCAAACTGAACTACTGCACACTTATTTTCGCTCCGTTATACAATTTTCCTTCTGCTGAAACGATATAACTTTCATTGGCGTTTAAACCAGATAATACTTCTACTTCATTTCCAAATGTTCTACCTAAACGTAACCAACGCAAAATAGCCGTATTACTTTGGCTTACCGTATAAACGCCACTTAATTGACCGTTGTTTACAATAGCTTCTTTTGGTATTAAAACCATTGAAGTTTCTGCTTTTCTTTCTACAGGAAATTGTACCGTTGTGAACATTCCTGATAGAATTTTCGCATCGGTTTTATCTAAAGTTATCTTCACTAAATATTGTCCACCAGTTTGTGCTGCAGATGTGCTTACTTCGGTTACTTTTCCAGAAATAGTTCGGTTAATAGATTTTACATTGACACTTACTTTTGCATCTTTTTTTATTTCTGAAATTTCGGTTTCTGGAACCATTGTAACCACTTCAAAATTACCTGGAGCTTCAATAGAAATTAAAGGCTGACCTGGATTTGCCATATCACCTTTCTTTACATTTTTGCTTGTAATGACACCGCTAAAAGGTGCAGTAATATTAGTATAAGCAAATTGTGCATTAATTTCATTCTTCATTTGTTTTGCAGCTTCAAGACCTGCTTTTGCCATCTCGTAATTAGCTGTCATATCATCCATTTCTTTTTGAGAGGCACTGTTTTTTGCAAAAAGTGCTTGAAAACGCTCGTAGTCTTTTTTAGCATTGTTAAATGCTGCTGTAGCTTTTGTGATATTTGCGTTTACTTGTGCTTTTTGCGCTTGTAAATCGGCATTATTAATAGCTACTAACAATTGTCCTTTGCTTACTTTATCGCCAACATTTACAGGTACGTTATTGACGTAACCCATCATTCTTGTACTTAAATTAGCACTGTTTTCGGCCTGAATTTTTCCGCTTACCGCTAAAAATGGACTGTCATTATTATCGCTAACCTGTGCTACTTTTACAGGAATAGCTGGCGAGTTATCTGCAACTGCTTTTTTGTCTTCGCTACCACAACTTGCTAGTAATATTGCTGTTGAAAGTGATAAGATGGTATATAGTTTTTTCATTTTAATTGAGTTTTATATTTAGGTCTCAACTGCGCTCGAACTGACAATCCTAGTCTCCTCGAGTGCAGTCAAGAGGTTATTCCTTAGTTAAAAAATTGACGTACGCTAAAGCGTAATTGTATTCAAAAATGGTTTGGTAATATTCTAATTGTTTTTGTGCATATTGGGTTTCTGCCATCAATAAATCTGATGTTTTTTCTAAACCTTCTTTAAAACGATCGGTACGAATTCTAAGCGATTCTTCCGATTGATCTAAAGCTAATTTTGATAGGTTTAATTTGTTTTCTGCATCAATAAGCATTCGCTTAGCTTTATTTAATTCTAACTTACTTTTTGATACATATTGATTGTATTCAAGCTTAGATTTTTCAAACTCAGCTCTACTTTTTTGAGCTTTTCCAAAACGCTTTGACCCTTGAAAAATGTCCCAACTTAATTGTGCACCAACAATGTATCCGTTGGCATCTGCTTGAAAGATTTTATCATCATACATTTCGTAACTTCCAAAAGCATTTAAACGTGGTAAAAACGCCATTTTATCTGCTTTACTCATAGCCTCATAAGCTTTGCTTGCTAACTGCATTGCTTTGATATCGCTACGGTTTTCAGTTAAAGTTTTTAACTCCATTGTACGCACATAAGGTGTTAGTGTATCGCTAGGTTTGTAGGTTATAAATGTGTCGTCATTCATTAAAAATGATAAATAATTAGACGCGTTTTGCACGTTACTTTTAGCTTGTTGTAATTGGTTTTTTACTTCGGTAACACGTACTTCTACATTAAGTACATCGGCACGTTGTAAGTAACCTTGCTCGTAACTATTATCTGCTAATTTTTTATTTGCATTTGCGGCTTCTAATGCTTTTTCTAATACGTCTACAGCTTTGTATGCTAATTGTAATTGCATATAGGCTTTATCAACTTCAAAAGCTATATAATCTTCTGTACGCTTTGTCTTTAGTGACATCGCTTCCATTTTAGATTTGGCTGCTTTACGCTGAAATATACCATCTACATTAATTAATGGTTGTTGTATTTCTAATTTTGTTGCAAAGTTTTGTATTGTTTCTGGATCGTTTAACAATGCTGGATTAAAATCTGCTTGTGTTAAAATTTCTTGATTTAATTTAGAACCAAAAGCCATTAAAGGATTTGTTGTAGAAATACCTGTATGACTAGCTGTAATGTTTGGCAAGAAAATAGCATTGGTCTGTCTAAAATCTGCTTTAGCTTGGTTAAATTCTTCTTCAGAAATTTTTATGGATGTATTATTTTCTGAAACTTGAGTCAAAACATCACTTTTACTTATTGGTTTTACCTCTTGTGCTTGTGTTAAGGAAGACCAGATAAATACTGATAGGATTGATAAGTTAATTATGTTTTTCATTTTTCAATTTTTACTGATACAAATGTACGTTTAGAAAACACCTGTGTCAGTAACATTAGTTACCTTGAAAAATGAATGTTGATTTTGATAAGAAAACGTGCCAAAATTAGCACGTTTTCTTATTAATTTTAAAATTAGTCTTCTGTATCCTGATTTTTATTTTCTGAGCTTATAAACTTAATGGCAAATCCTATAAGAATAAGACATACAAATGCAAAAACAACAATCATTACTACACCATTATTCCAACTATATAAACTTATGTTTTGAGCTATCATAATTTATTATTTTTTAAATACTAACAGTGTAAAAATAAAGCAGTTAAATAATAATAAATATGATATTTATCATTTAGATGAAAAGTAACTTTTATTTTTTATGAAATTGAATAAACAACTCTCTACCCATTCTTGGTGTTATAGAATTATGGGCTTCTTCTATTGTGTTTATTTTAAAATAAGGATTAAAATAATTTAAATATTCTGCTTTATTGCCTCCAAAAGGTGGTTTGTCATTATTTAATGGTGCATTAAATAATAAGCCTACTAATTTACCATCTGGAACTAATAAACTTTCTACTTTTTTGGCATAAGTAGATCTTAAACTTGGATTAATTGCACAGAAAAACGTTTGTTCTATTATTAAATCAAAAGTAGAGTTTAAACTAAAAAAATCTTGATGTATTAATTGATCTTTAGGGAAATTTGGTACTCTTTGAGCTAAATTAGCTAATGCTGTTTTAGATACATCTACTACAAAAACATTTTTAAATCCATTATTAAAAAGGTATTCTGCTTCGTAACTATTACCACAACCCGGAATTAAAATTTTTAGGTTTTTATCTACTAACTGATCAAAGTAATCTTTTAATGGTGGAGAAACTTGGCCTAAATCCCATGCGATATCATCTATTTTATATCTAGTATCCCAATATTTTTCAGATAAATCCATTAATCAAGGTTTGTTATGATATTAATTATTTCATTTTTTTGTAAAACACCAGATTGACGCCAAACTTGTTTTCCGTTTTTAAAAATCATTAATGTTGGTACGCCTCTTACTTGATATTTAGCTGCTAAAGCTTGATTTTTATCAACATCAATTTTAATAATAGAAATACGGTCTTTTAAATTGTCTTTTACATCTTTTAAAATTGGACTCATCATTTTGCATGGTCCGCACCATTCTGCAAAAAAATCTATTAAAACAGGTTTGTCTTGATTAATAAGGTCTGAAAATTTACTCATACTTTAAATTTACAATTTTTAATCTTTTAAACTTAATTATTAGCTAATTTTCCCGTAGCACAGCTTACAAAAGATTTAGCTTTTGTTACAATATTATTATCGTCTTCTATAGAAGGATATCCTATTTTTTTTAGTGTATTTTTTACCAATAATGCTTCTTCAGGACTATTATAATTAAAACTGACTTTACTAGTGTTTACGTCTACATCTATATTAGAAATACCTTTTAATTCTTCTAACTTATTTGAAATTGTATTGGCACAACCACCACATTTTAAATTTTGAATTATGATTGAAGTTTTCAAGTTTTGAAATTTTGTTTTTAAGACACTAATTTTTAGTGATTATTTTTACTATAATTTAAATATCCACCTTCTAGATCTAGGATTTTTACAAATCCTTTCTTAGCTAATTTTATAGCAGCTTTACCACTTCTATTACCGCTTCTGCAATAAATATAAACGGGTTTACTTTTATCTAAATTTTCAAATTGAACGTCGAAGTTTTGAGAAAAAAAGTCTATGTTTTTTGCATTTATAATATGACCTTGTTTAAATTCTTCTGGTGTACGAACGTCTATTAATTGCACGTCTTTATCTTTAGTTAATGCTATAAATTTATTTAAAGGCAAGACCGTTATCACTTGATCTTGTAACGGTTTAGATAGCGACATAACAATTAAAAGTGGTAATATAACTAACTGTTTCATGTGTTTAATTTTTGCTTAAAATTAATCTAAAATATTATTGCATTAGGTAACTATTGTTACAAAAAAAAGTGTGCTACAACTAGTAACACACTTTTTAAAATTTTTAATAAAAGTTATTATAATGTTGTTGGGCAAACGTAGTTGGTTCTTGGAATTGTTGTTTTTTTAATAGCTCCAAAACCACCAGCGACATCGATTAAATTATGTATACCGCGACTTTTTAAAATAGATGCTGCAATTACAGATCTATAACCGCCTGCACAATGTACAAAAAAGGTTTCTTTATCAGGGAAATCTTTTAAATAGCTATTTAAAGTATCTAATGGTGTATGATGTGCATTTAAAACATGCTCTGCTGTGAATTCTCCATCCTTTCTTACATCAAAAATTAAATCTTTATTGTTTGGGTATCGTTGCTCTAATTCTTCTGCTGAAATTGAAGTTATTGTATCATAATCTTTTCCAGAATTTTTCCAAGATTGAAAACTACCATCTAAATAACCAATCACATTATCAAATCCAACACGAGATAAACGTGTGACTACTTCTTCTTCTCTACCTTCTGGAGCAACTAACAGTATTGGCTGACTTACATCTACAATTAAAGCGCCAACCCAAGGAGCAAATCCACCATCTATTCCTATAAATATTGATCGCGGAATATGACCTTTTATAAATTCTGATTGATGTCTAACATCTAAAACTATCGCTTCGGTTTCGTTTGCAGCAGATTCAAATTCTTGAGGTGATAAAGGATTATCGGATTTTGATTTTACTTTATCAAAACTTTCATAACCTTTAATATTCATCATTACATTTTGAGGAAAATATCCTGGTGGATCAGACAAACCGTCAAGAACTTCTTCTATAAATTCTTCTTTAGTCATATCTGCTCTTAATGCATAGTTTACCTTTTTTTGGTTTCCTAAAGTATCTGTAGTTTCTTTACTCATATTTTTACCACAAGCCGATCCTGCACCATGATTTGGGTACACAATTAAATGGTCGCTTAATGGCATAATTTTATTACGTAAAGAATCGTATAAATAACCTGCTAATTTCTCTTGTGTTAAATCTTCTGAAACTTTTTGTGCCAAATCTGGTCTACCAACATCACCAATAAATAAAGTATCTCCTGTAACAATACCATGTTCTTTGTCGTTTTCATCTATTAAAAGATACGTTGTACTTTCCATAGTATGACCAGGCGTATGCAATACTTTTATTTTGTAATCTCCAACTTTAAACGTTTGATTATCTGTTGCAATAATTGCTTCGTAATTTGGTTTTGCTGTTGGACCAAAAACAATGTTTGCTCCTGTTTTTTCTTTTAAATCTAAGTGACCAGACACAAAATCTGCATGAAAATGTGTTTCGAAAATATACTTTATTTTAGCATTATCCTTTTTTGCTTTTTCTATATAAGGTTGTACTTCTCTTAATGGATCTATTATTGCTGCTTCACCATTGTTTTCTATGTAATACGCTGCGTGAGCTAAACAACCAGTATAAATTTGTTCTACTTTCATGTTATTTTATGTTCTAATTCAATTTTAAAAATTGATTATTAATGGGTTATAAAATTAATTGATTTGTAATTATATAGATGTAACAAAAGTTACAATTATCATTTAGTTAACTCTTTGAAGATTATATATATCCCCATAACGAGTACAAACCATCCAAATCCTTTTTTAAGTTTTGCGCCTTCAATAAATTTTGAAAGATATGTGCCGATAAATATACCAATAATAGAGATGGATGTAAAACTTAATAAAAACAACCAATCTATTTCTATATTTTGAACATCTCCAATAAATCCTATTAACGAGTTAATAGCTATGATTAATAACGAAGTTGCTACAGCATTTTTTATAGACATTCTAGCAAAAAACATTAGTGTTGGAATGATTAAAAATCCGCCACCAGCACCAACTAATCCTGTTAAGACACCTATAAATGCCGCTTGAAAAAAGAAAACCACAAAATTAAGGTTTACATCCTCTTTTTCAACTTCTTTTTTACTTTTTAACATTGAAATTGAAGCTAAAAGCATTAAAACTGCAAATAATAGCATTATTGCAATGTCTTTTGTTATTATAAAATTATCTATTTTATAAAATTGCTCTGGTATGGCTGGCACTAAATACTTACGTGTTAAAAAAACTGCTGTAAAAGCTGGTACAGCAAATACAATTGCTGTTTTAAAATCTACTAACTTTTTTTGAATGTTTTTTATCGCTCCAACTAATGCCGAACTACCAACTACAAATAAAGAATATGCTGTTGCTGTTATTGGATTTATACCTAAAAAATAAACTAAAATAGGTACTGTAAGTATTGATCCTCCGCCACCAATTAAGCCTAAAACAAGACCTATAAATAGTGCGCCAATGTAACCAAGAATATATTGTATTTCCATAGTTAAGAGTTAATACTCAAAACTACTAATGATTAGAGTGATTTTTTGTAACATTTGTTACAGGCTTATAAATCAATAACTTTAATGTTATTTCTGTGTAATTCTATACGTCCGTCAAGTTCTAAAGCTTTTAATAATCTAGATACTACAACCCTTGATGTATGCAAGTCTGATGCAATCTCATGATGCGTTATATGTATTACATCATTATGATTAACCATTGCTTTGTCTTTAAGATATTTAAAAAGTCTTTGATCCATTTTTAAAAACGCAATAGTATCTATAGCCTCTAAGAGCTCGGTCATTCTGTTTTGGTAGCTTTGTAATACAAACTGGCGCCAGGATTTATATTTACCTAGCCATTCTTCCATTTTTTGAACAGGAACCATCATTAGTCTAGTATCGGTTTCGGCTATTGCTCTAATTTCACTTTTAGCATCTCCTAAACAACATGATAAAGTCATTGCGCATGTATCGCCTTGTTCTATAAAATATAAAACGAGCTCATCACCTTGCTTATCTTCTCTTAATATTTTAATAGCTCCACTTACCAATAAAGGCATTGATTTTATGTAGTCACCTATTTCGATAAGTTTTGTTCCTTCAGGAATATCTCTAAAGGTGCCTACATTATTTATTTCTTGAAGTAATTGGTCTTCAAAAAGATAGCCATAATGTTGTTTAAGTTCGTCTATCATGAAGTGAAAATTAGTGTTGTAAAAATATAAAAAACAATGATATTGACGTTTAATTCGTCAAAGATTTAATATAAAACCGTCACAAAAACAACGTTTTAACCTATTTATGTTACATTTTATCGATGAATATTTTATTTTAATTATCAACTTTAATATTGAAATTATTATAACTATAATTGCACTATGGTTAATAGCAAATCCCATTTATGTACATTATTAATTGATGACGATAAAGTCATTAATTATTATAACCAAAAGGTAATTAATAAACATTCCAATTTTGGTGAAGTTATATCTGTAAACAGTGGTAAAAACGGTTTGACTTATTTATTAGATGCTATTAAAGGTGAAACTATTAAGCCAAATCTGATTTTTTTAGATATAAATATGCCTGCTATGAATGGTTGGGAATTTATTGAAGAATTTAAAAAATTAGATCCTGTATTTACTGAAGACATAAAAATTGTTTTGTTAACTACCTCTAATAATCCTGAAGATTTTGAGCGTTCTAAACAAATAGAATTAGTTTCAGAATACATTAACAAACCGCTTTCGAAAGAAATTTTAGAAGACCTAACCACAAAAATTAACATTAAACCCAAAGTTACAAAGCACAAATAATTACTATATCTATTCCTCCAAATGGTATCTACACTATTACTTAATTTAAAAGCAGACAAAATTTTTTATTTTGTCTTTTTGTTTGTTTACACGTCACTTACAGCCCAAAACAGAGCTACTGTAACAGGAATTGTTACAGATCAATTTGGTGCATTACCTGGTGCTAAAGTAACGATTGAAGGTAACAGCATAAGTACAACTACAGATGTAGACGGAAAATACACTTTAAATTTAGATGAAGGTGATTATGTAATAAACGTTTCGTTTGTAATGTACACTACTGCATTTAAAGCAATTACGCTAAATGTAGGCGATAATAAAACTTTAGACTTTGTTTTAGAAACTGGTTTTTCTGTAGATCAACCAATATCGCTAGGATCAAGAACTAAACCAATATCATTATTAAAAACAACAGCTCCTGTAGATATTATTTCTCCAAGTGATTTAACTAACGCGTCACAAATAGAATTAAGCCACATTTTACATTACTTAGTACCATCTTTTCATTCTACAAATCAAACAATATCTGACGGAACAGATCACGTAGATCCAGCAACTTTAAGAGGTTTAGGTCCTGATCAAGTATTAGTTTTAATTAATGGAAAAAGAAGACATAATAGCTCTTTATTAAATGTTAACGGAACTGTTGGAAGAGGTACAGTTGGAACAGATTTTAACGCTATTCCTGTTGCCTCTATAGAACGTATTGAAATTTTAAGAGATGGTGCAACATCACAATACGGATCGGATGCTATTGCTGGTGTAATTAACATCATTTTAAAAGAACAAATACAGACTATAGATGTAAGTGGTCGCGTATCTAAAAACACATTAAACGATGGATTTACAAGTAACTTTACAGCCAATTTTGGTTTCGAAATCGGTAACAAAGGATTTGTAAATATTACTGGTGAATATAGAAATAGAGAAGCAACTAATCGTGCAGGAAATTATAATGGTACAGTCTACTCTAACGATCCTGAAGAAGATGCGATACTAATCGCTCAAAATAATTTTTACGCTCAAAATGATTATAAAGACCAAAGAGTTATGGAAATTGGTAGCGCAGCTACACAAAACCTTGCTTTGTCTTTTAATGCCGAATTACCTGTTAGCGAATTTGCTAGTATTTATACTCATGGTGGACGTAATTACAGAGAAGGAAAATCTAAAGGATTTTATCGTTTCCCTAAACAAATAGACCGTGTTGTTTTACAGATGTATCCAGACGGATTTTCACCAGAAATTTTAACAGATATACAAGATGATGCAATTGTTTTTGGGTTTAAAGGGATTAAAAACCTATGGAATCTAGATTTTAGTCATTCTATAGGAATAAATTCTTTAGACTATACTGTTAACAATTCCAATAACGCCTCTTTAGGTATTGCTTCTCCAAGAACCTTTTATTCTGGCGGATTTTTATATAGACAAAACACTTCTAATCTAGATGTTAATCGTGGATTTGACTGGCTTAAAGGTGTTAATATCGCTTTTGGTGCAGAACTACGTGTAGAAAATTATCAAATCATAGCTGGTGAAGAAGCGTCTTATACAGATGGAGGAAACACTTATATTGATCAAAATGGTGATGAACAACCAAGCATTCCTGGAGCACAAGTATTTCCTGGAATTACACCAGAAAATCAATTAAGTAGGTTTAGAACAAACAGTTCTGGTTATTTAGATATAGAAGTTAACCCAACTGAAAAATTACTATTAAAAGTTGCAGGTAGATACGAAGCTTACAACGATTTTGGTGGACAATTTGTTTGGAAATTATCTAGCAGATACAGAATTAAAGACAATTTAAGTATTAGAGCTGGTTTAAGTACTGGTTTTAGAGCGCCTTCTTTACACCAATTATACTTCCAAAACATTAGTACACAATTTATTAATGGCGAAATATTGCAAGTTGGAACTTTTAATACCGAAAGCGCAATTACAAACGAAGCTTTTGAAGTAGATATGCTTAAACCAGAATTATCTAAACATTTTAGTGCTGGATTTACTGGAAAAATAAATAATAACTTATCGTTTTCTTTTGATTATTACAACATTTTAATTGAAGATCGAATTGTACTTTCTGGAAGATTTGCAGATGGTTATCAAGATATTTTAGAACCGTTTAATGTTGGTGCAGCTCAATTTTTTAGTAATGCTATAGACTCTAAAACAAACGGACTTGATGCTGCTGTTCACTACAAATTAGAAACCAAAAAAGATAAATTAAATGCGGTTTTAGGTGCTAATTTTACTCATACTGCTGTAGTTGGTCCAATAAAAGTACCAAATTCTTTAATTGGACAAGAAAATGTTTTATTTAATCGCGAAGATGTTGCCAGAGTAGAATACGCACAACCTAACTTTAAAATTAATGCATTAGTTGCTTACGAATTTGATAAATACAGATTTGAATTAGGTAACACCTATTTTGGAGAAGTTAAATACATACATCCAGAAGACGAAAATCCAAACAATTGGGTTGTAAATAATTTTACTGGTCAAGTAGAAAGTAGAGATCAAACATTTGCATCTAAAATTTTAACAGACGCCTCATTTACCTATAAATTTGGTAAACATGCTTATTTTACCATTGGCGGTAATAATATTTTTAATGTCTATCCAGATAAACACAACCATTCTTCTAATACAGAAAACGGAAACTTTGTTTACAGTAGAAGAGTTCAGCAATTTGGAGTTAACGGTGCAAATTATTACACAAAACTATTGCTTAGATTATGATAGTTTTAAATAAAACGTATCACATAAAACATTACCTGCTAATTGTTTTTTGTAGTCTATTTAGCATTGTTACTTTTAGTCAAAACCTAAGTAACGAGCAAATAAAACGTGTACAACGTGCCATTTATATTTTTAATTTTTCGCAGCAAGTAAGTTGGTCTAATTTAGAAGATTTAGAGACCTTTAATATTGGTGTTTTAGGTAAAGACAGAACTTTAATAGATTTAAAAAGTCTAGCATTAAAAAGAAAAATTTATAACAAACCTGTTAATGTAATTGGCTTTAACGCTGTTAAAGATGTAAAAAACATACAAGTTTTATATTTAAAATATAATAATAACTACGATTTAAATTATGTTTTAAAAAGTATAGAAAACAAAAACATTTTGCTAATCACAGAAGATAGTAAATACAACTCTTCTATGATTAATATGGTTAATGTAGACAATACTTTTGAGTACGAAATAAATAAATCTTTACTGTATAATTCTGGATTTAGAATAGCTCCAAGTTTAGAAACTAATGCAATTACTTCTTCAGAAAAATGGAAATTGCTTTACAAAGACACAGCTTCAGAATTAAAAACTTCTGAAGAAATTATTACGCAAAAAACCAATCAGCTTAATACTACTAAAGCAGAATTAAATGATAAAGAAGCGGTAATAGAGCAACAAAATCAACAGTTATCTAATACCAATTTGCAATTACAATCTAGTAATAAATGGATTAGTAAACTTAAAGAAGAAAATGCGCTGCAAGACCAAAAACTAGATCAAAAAATTGAAATTGAAAAACAATTAGAACAGTTTATAAATGCACAACTAGATACGATTAATAACCAACAAATAGCAATATCTAACAGCAAGTTAGAGATAGACAAACAAGCTGCTTACATTAAAAATCAGTTACAAGAAATTGAAGATAAACAGAAGATTATTGAAGAAAATGACGACTACATTTTCATCTTAAAAATGTTTAACTATTTATTGGCTGCTTTGGTATTTATCACTTTGGTTGCCAGTATAATTATTTTTAAAAATTATCGTGCAAAGAAAAAATTAAACCAAATTTTAACCGAAAAAAACAAAATTATATACAAGCAAACCCAACAATTAACCTCTAAAAACAAAGAGTTAGAACAGTTTGCTTATATAACTAGTCACGACTTAAAAGAGCCTCTAAATACCATTTCTGGTTTAATTGGATTGCTGTTAGAAGATCACAAAGATCAATTAGATCAAGATGGAATTACTAGCCTAAATTACATTAACCAATCTAGTATAAGAATGAAAAGTCTTATAGATGCTCTTTTAGATTATTCTAGGCTTGGTAAGTCTCAACAGTTTGAATATATAGATGCAAATGTTATTATTAATACAGTTAAAGCAGATTTAGGAAACCGAATTCTAAACAGTAAGGCTCAAATAATTTCAGAACATCTTCCAGAAATTTATGGATCGGAAGTAGAATTACGTCTACTTTTTCAAAACTTAATTAGTAATGGTATTAAATTTATCAAACCAAATACTACTCCAATTATAAATATTTCTGCTGAAGAATTTAAAAATTCAGAAAACGACTTATTTATTAAATTTGCAGTTAAAGATAATGGTATAGGCATACCAAAAAAACATCAAGAAAGGATTTTTGCAATCTTCCAACGTCTTCACAATCGTGACGAATATGAAGGTACAGGAATTGGTCTTTCACATTGTAAAAAAATTGTAGAATCTCATGGTGGTACAATTTGGTTAGAGTCAGAACCTAATCAAGGCACAACCTTTTATTTTACTTTACCAAAAAACAACTAAAAACATGGTTAAAGCAGTATTATTTGATATGGATGGCGTCATTGTAGATACAGAACCATTACACCATAAAGCATACCATTACATGTTTAAAGATTTTGGTATACAAGTAAGTACAGATTTATACGAGAGTTTTACAGGTCAATCTACACAAAATGTTTGCACCAAATTAGTACAACACTTTAACTTAACTGCTAATCCTAAAGATTTAGAATTAAATAAAAGAGCACATTTTAATACGCTTTTTACTACCGATAAAAGTTTAAATCTATTAGATGGTGTACATCAAATTATAGAAGATTATTACGCTAACGATTTAACTTTAATTTTAGCTTCTTCTGCTTCTATGAGCACAATAGAAAAAGTGTTTACAAGATTTGATTTAGACCAATATTTTAAAGCAAAAATTAGTGGAGCAAGTTTAAAAGCCTCTAAACCACATCCAGAAATTTTTGAAAAAGCAGCACAATTAGCAGGTTATAAACAAGAGCAATGTATTGTTATTGAAGATTCTACAAACGGTATAAAAGCAGCAAAATCTGCTGGAAGTTTTTGTATTGGCTATGATAGTTTACATTCTAAAAATCAAGATTACAGTCAAGCCGATTTGGTGATTAATGCTTTTAATGAAATTCCGTTTAAAAAAATTTCAACTTTAATATAATTCTTCACAGTATGACATCTGTCATATTTTAAGAGTAAATATCGCACTAATTTTGAAATATAAAATAGTCAAGATATGTGCTTTTCTTTAATAAATAAATATAATGTAGCTGGACCAAGATATACTAGCTATCCTACAGTACCATATTGGAATCAAGATTTGTTCTCTTTACAATTATGGAAAGAACAATTAATAAAAGCCTTTAAAGAAAGTAATCAAACAGAAGGAATTAGCCTTTACATACATTTACCATTTTGCGAAAGTTTATGCACCTTTTGCGGTTGCAATAAACGCATTACAAAGCGTCACGAAGTAGAACAACCTTACATTAATGCTTTATTAAAAGAATGGAATTTATATTGTAATCTTTTTGACGAAAAACCAATTATTAAAGAATTACATCTTGGTGGCGGAACACCAACTTTTTTTTCGACAGAGAATTTAACCTTACTAATTAATGGGTTAAAAGCTAAAGCAGATTTAGCAACCAATTATGAATTTAGCTTTGAAGGTCATCCAAATAATACCACAAAAGCACATTTACAAACCTTATATAATTTAGGATTTAGACGTGTTAGTTTTGGTGTACAAGACTACAATCCTATTGTACAAAAAGCAATACATCGTGTACAACCTTTTACCAACGTAAAGCGCGTAACAGAACAAGCTAGAGCAATTGGCTATACGTCTGTTGGACACGATATAATTTTTGGTTTACCTTTTCAAACAGAAGCTCATGTAACCGAAACTATTAATAAAACAAAAGCACTTTTACCAGATCGAATCGCCTTTTACAGCTACGCGCACGTACCATGGATAAAAGGTAATGGACAACGTGGATTTAAAGACAGTGATTTACCAAGTGCAAATAGTAAACAAAAACAATATCAATTAGGTAAAGAATTATTAGCAAATGCAGGCTATGAAGATATAGGTATGGACCATTTTGCATTACCGTCTGACCAACTTTACAAAGCAAGTAAAACAGAAACCATGCATCGTAATTTTATGGGTTATACTGCTTCAAAAACCAAAGTTATGATTGGTCTTGGCGTATCGTCTATAAGTGATAGTTGGTATGCTTTTGCTCAAAATGAAAAATCTTTAGAAGCCTATTATCAACAAATAGAAAAAGATATAATTCCAGTATTTAGAGGACATATTTTAAGTAAAGAAGATTTAATAATTAGACAACATATCCTAAATCTAATGTGTCATTTTAAAACCAGCTGGATAAACAATGGTTTATATTTTGAAGAAATTCCGGAAGTAATTACCAAACTAAAAGAAATGCAAGAAGATGGCTTGGTAAAAATAGAATTAAATCAAATTTTTATTACCGAAAAAGGAAAACCATTTGTTAGAAACATTTGTATGGCTTTTGATCTTTTATTGCAAAGAAACAAGCCAGAAACGCAGTTGTTTTCTATGACAATTTAAGCATGTTAATTAAAGCTTAAATCATGTAAAAACAACCTTTAAAACCTTAAAAATTAATAACTTTATATAACTCTTAAAATCAACAAAAAATGAAAAAAATAATTGTACCAGTAGATTTTTCAGACCATTCTAATTACGCTTTAGAAGCTGCATCTATATTAGCAAAAAAATACAATGCCGAAATTTTAGCATTACACATGTTAGAAATTTCTGAAACCATTTTAACCAAAGGTGAAGCAGATTTACAAGACGAAACAGTGTTTTTTATTAAGCTTGCCGAAAAACGTTTTAATGAATTTTTAGAACAAGATTTTTTAAATAACGTATCTGTAACTCCAATCGTAAAACACTTTAAAGTATTTAGCGAGGTAAATGATGTTGCAAAAGAACACAACGCAGATTTAATAGTTATGGGATCTCATGGAAGTAGCGGATTAAAAGAAATCTTTGTTGGCTCTAATACAGAAAAAGTAGTTAGACATGCAGATATACCAGTACTTGTAATTAAAAACAAACCTTCTACATTAAGTTTTGATAATGTTGTATTTGCTTCAGATTTTTCTCAAGAAAGTGTTACACCTTACATAAATGCTTGTCAACTTTTTGGGAAATTGGGTTCTAAAATTCATTTATTACACGTAAATACGCCAGGAGATAATTTTAAAAGTTCTCAAGAAATAGAACAAACCGTTGTAGACTTTTTAAATAAAGCAGACGGAGATTTAAACCAATTAGAACATGTAAAATACGTATCGGATTATACCGTAGAAAAAGGTGTATTAAATTATGCTAATGTTGCTGGTGCAGATGCTATTGCTGTTGCAACTCATGGTCGTACTGGATTTACACATTTTTTAGCTGGAAGTATATCTGAAGATATTGCTAATCATGCAGCATTACCAGTAATAACGTTTAAAATTAAGTAATTTAGTTAATCGTTAAGTTTTTAATTAACCCATTAATACATCCGTATTAATGGGTTTTTTATGACTAACATTTGTCATGTTTTATTAGAAATTTATACTGTAACTTTATATAAATAAACTAATTAACTCATGAAAAATATATTAATTCCTGTAGATTTCTCGGATAATTCTTGGTCATCAATCGTGTATGCAGTAAAGTTATTTAAAGATCAACTTTGCAAATTTTATTTACTTCATACAGAAGTTTTAGATCCAGAAGCAATTGCAACACTTAATGATCATTATTTAAAATCAATAATGAATGATGCTAATCATGAATTAAAAGAAATAAAACAACAAATAGAAGCTTGTAATCATAATGCAAATCACGAATTTATTACGGTTTTAAAATTTCAGCAATTAACAGAAGCTATAAAAGACGAAATTGAAGATAAAAAGATAGATTTAATCTTAATGTCTACCAAAGGAGCCACAAATAGATTAAGCACGTTTTTTGGGACTAATACTGTAAATACTGTGGCTAAACATTTTAAATGTCCAATATTAATTATTCCCGAAGAATACGATTACAAACCAATAAAACAAATTGTTTTTCCTACAGATTTAAATAGATTTTATACCACAGACCAGCTTACTGTGCTTAACGATATTTCTTACGATAATAACGCAACTTTACGCGTAATGCATGTTAAAACCGAAACAGAATTAAACAGCATACAACACTATAACTTATCGGTTTTAAAAACAAGTCTACAAGGGTTTAAAACACATTACCACAGCGTACCTAGTTATGACAAAAAAACCGAAGTTATTAATACTTTCATAGACGATCTACAAATAGATTTACTTGTAATGGTTAACTATAAGCATAGTATTTTAGAACAAATTATTAAAGAACCAGTAATTAAAAAAATAGGATTTAATCCTCATGTTCCATTTTTAATTTTACCAAACATCAACAATCAGTAAATCACTTACAATGTGATATTTATCATAAATATTATGATAATTAAATCCTAAATTTATAACATAACCCAAAATTATTACATTATGAAAACTAAAGGAAAAGTTGTAGAATGGTTTAGTGCAGATCGCATGCACGATATGTCTAAAAACTGGTTATCTGATTTAAATTTTATAAAAGACGAACAAGTATTTTTAGAAGAATTAATTACAGATTACACCAAAAAAATAATAGATTCTAAAAATCTAGAACGTGCTCAAACAGCAACTACTGCTTTGTATAGAACCAAAAGAGGAAACCAAAAACTTATTAACGATTTAATAGAGCACGAGCAACAATTAAGACTTATGGTAGATGGTAAAGATGAAATTGATAAAGAAACAAAATACAAAGAAGAACATAGAAAATTTACCTCAACTGTTAGTGCTTTTTACAATGATTATAAAGCTGTAAAATTCGAAATTTTTAATCTTGTAAAAGCTATCATGAAAGCAGATAAAAACCAGCATTTAATTAAATAGTTTATGCTTTCTAAATATTTTGGTGTATTTCTATTCTTAGTTTTACTTGCAGAAATATTAGGAACAGTTGGCGGATTTGGATCGTCTGTATTTTTTGTTCCTGTTGCTAATTATTTTTTTAAATTTCAAACAGTTTTAGGGTTAACTGCTTTATTTCATTTAGCTAGTAACGTGGTTAAAATTGCTTTTTTTAAAAAAGGAATAGACAAAAGAGTAATAATTTACTTAGGTATTCCTGCAGTTGTATTTGTAATTATTGGCGCGTATTTAAGTCAGTTTTTCAACACTAAGCTTCTCTCCTATTTTTTAGGCGGTTTTTTAATTGTATTAAGTATTGTCTTTTTAATTTTTAAAGATTTAGTGATAAAAGCTAGTAATAAAAATGCAATTATTGGCGGTATTTTATCTGGGTTTAGCGCTGGTTTATTAGGAACTGGCGGCGCAATTAGAGGCATAACACTTTCTGCCTTTAAAATGACAAAAGAAAAATTTATTGCGACTTCTGCAATTATAGATTTAGGTGTAGATCTTAGTCGAAGCGTCGTGTATTATAACAATGGTTACATAGATAAAAGCCTTTTGTACTTAATACCAATACTTTTAGTAATTAGTATTATTGGTACTTACATAGGAAAAAAAATACTCAACACTATATCACAAGACCAATTTAGAAACTTTGTTCTTGTATTAATTCTATTAATTGGTATTTCTACCTTTTACACTTTATGGATTTAATCATGTAAAATTAATAAAGGTATAGATGCAATTTTGCTATATTTTGTAATTGGTGATCCTTTAAATAAACGTTCAAAAAAAGACATTTGCTGTATAATAAACACCTGAAAATCTATTGCATTAGTTTGTACATAAGTATCTACAACATAATGTAATGGTACATGTTTTACATGATTATATTTATAGTTTTTAGAAGAAAAATAAATATCTAATTGCTCTTTATCGTTATTTAAAACAACAGCATCTTGTTCCTGTTCTGTGACTCTTAAAATATGAAAACTTGAAGTTTCATTACTTGTAATTTCTGCAATTGTATCTAATCTATTGGTATTAAGTTGATCGTTTATATCTAAAGGTATTAAAATTTCTTCAGGATTAACATATGTAAAGTCCTTAGGCACAACTAACGTTGGTGATTTTACATTTCTAATCACTTTTAAAGTATGGCTTCCAAAAACAACCTCATCTGCACCAGTAACACCATTTGTTCCCATAACAACTAAATCTATACTATTAGTAGTTATTATTTGGTTGACTGCATCTGTAAACACATCGTAATCTACGTGATCTAAAAATGTATGATTTGGATTATTGTAAGTCGTTTTTAACTCTTCAACAAAATCTGCTAAATCTTCTTTGGGCGATTTAACTATAGATGCATACAAATTATCTGTGCTACTTGCCATTAAATCTGCACTTGTAAACGCAGATGCTTTATGAATATACACTAAATGAAACGTAGTTTGATTTTGTGCAAATAATTGCAAAGCATAATGTATTGCGTTTTTAGACGCTTGAGAAAAATCGGTAAGTAACAGAATGTTTTTCATAAAAAATAGATTGGTTTTTGAGATTTCATTTCAAAATGAAATTCTAAAACTAAAGATAAGAAGAAATTAGTGACAATTAATACTACCTTCTACCATTTGTACAACAGGTGCAGGAGAAATATAAGGAATACCAAGACCTAAGCCTCTTAAAATAAATAGCGCACCAATAACCACAACAAATACCGGAATTACTTTTTGTATACGTTGTTTGACTTGTGAATTTAAAAATTTACCTAAATAAATAGCGCTTGTCATTAACGGAATTGTGCCTAATCCAAAAAAGAACATGTACAAACTACCTTGCCAAGCTGTACCTGTTGCTATAGCGCCAAAAACAGCCATATAAACTAATCCGCAAGGTAAAAACCCATTTAAAAAACCAATAGTTAAAAAGGTATCTGCAGTTTTCTTTTTTAAAGCTTCACCCATTTGTTTTTTCACAAAAGCTACCGCTTTATAAATAGGTTTTACAATAAAATTTTGCCCAATTTTTTTATACGGAAACACAACAACAACTATCATTAAAACACCTATAATAATAGAAAGTCGTTGCTGTAAACCAAAAATATATAAGCTTTTACCAATTAACCCGAAGATTAAACCAATCATACTATAAGCTAATAATCGACCAACGTGATAAGCTGTAATTTGAGATACTTTTTTAAAAGAATTACTTCTATCTATAGGTAACATAAAAGCAATTGGTCCACACATTCCAACACAGTGAAAACTTCCTAATAAACCAAATATGATAGCTGTAAGTAGCATTTTAATATAAAATTTCTTCTTTAAAAAGGTAGTTGTTACCTTTGTAATTCCAGTCTATTTTAATGTTCCAACGACCATCTAACAAACGTTTGTCAGGTATGAGCAAATTGTGGTTAGACAGAGAAAATGTGGTTTCAAAGTCCAATTGTTTATTAGATGGTCTATATAGGAACACTTTACCTTTTATTTCATTATAATCTAAATCTTCTGGAAATGTTATAATCATACCTTCAGCAGATTTTTTCCAGGATAATTTTCCTAATAATTTAGAAGCGTTTTTTTCTTTATTAATATCGTTTTGGTACAGTAATTCTTGTTTATAATAATCTTCTGTCACTAAATCATGATCTAGTTTTTTATTTGTACTCATGTTAATAACAAAATACATGATAAAGCTAATAAAGCCAACAAATGCTATAACAATACCAGTTCCCCAATTAAATTTCATAATTTTTATTTTTTATGGCATTACCCTTCGCAAGCTTCGGGTCAGGCTTTCGGTAGTCGCGCTTTACAAGTCGCTCCAACAATACCTCAATCCTTAATGCAAGGTGTACTTGCCAATTAATTTTTTATTCGTTTTAAACTTGTTTTTTTAAAAACTTCTAGGTCCTAAAAAGTTAACTTTTGTGGTTTCTATTAGTTTATCTTTACTATAAATTTCAATAGTAAGCTCGGTTTTATCTCCTTTTAAAATACGTTGATCTAGCTCTATAAATAAGGTTCCTTCTTCTAATCCTTGAGCCGGAACAGTAACTGTATCTTCGGTAGACACTAATTTTACAACACCTTCTACATTTTTTAATTTAAAACTTACAAATGCTATCGGTTGTGTTGTTTTGTTAACCAGTTTATAGGTAAATACGTTACTTATAATATTGTTTTCTTTATGCTCGTATAACTGTCCTGGTAAACGTAAAACACGTGCTTCAACATCGTTTCTTAATTGTAACATAGCCATTAAAACACCAATAAGCACAATTAAAACTGCAATATATCCCTTAAGTCTAGTTGTAAGTTTAAAAGGTTCTTTATCTTCTATATTAGCTTCACTAGCATATCTAATAAGACCTTTAGGTAAACCAACCTTATCCATTATAGCATCACACTCGTCAATACACGCAGTACAATTTACACATTCTAATTGTGTACCATTACGTATATCTATTCCTGTTGGACAAACATGTACACATTGTAAACAATCTATACAATCGCCGTAACCTAAAGTTGCTCTATCTTCATTTTTACGCCATTTTTTACGACCATTTTGGCCTTCACCACGTTTATGGTCGTAAGCAACAACTATAGACTTGTTATCCAATAGTACGCCTTGTAAACGACCGTAAGGACAAGCAATGATACATACTTGTTCTCTAAACCAAGAGAAAACAAAGTAGAATATACCTGTAAAAATCAGTAACGGAATTAACGTACCTAAATGCTCTAAAGGACCTTCTTTTATATAGCCTAATAATTTATCACTACCTATTAGATACGCTAAAAATATATTAGCGATAAAAAATGAAATAATTACAAAAATGGTATGTTTAAGAACTCTTTTTCTTATTTTTTCGCTAGTCCATCCAGATTTTTTAAGTCTTAATTGTTTACCTCTATCGCCATCAATCCAGTATTCTATGCGTCTAAAAACCATTTCCATAAAAATGGTTTGCGGACAAATCCAACCGCAAAAAATACGACCGAAAGCTACTGTAAATAAAGTGATAAAGATTACACCAATTATCATTGAGATAACAAACAGATGAAAATCTTGTGGCCAAAACGGAAAACCAAAAATATTAAAACGTCGCTCCAGTACATTAAACATTAAAAACTGATTGCCATTAACCTTTATAAATGGTGCAGAAAATAAAAAGGCTAATAAAAAATAACTTACATATTTTCTGTAATCGTAAAACTTACCGCTTGGCTTTTTAGGAAAAATCCAAGCGCGTTTACCTTCTTCATTTATAGTGGCAATAGAGTCTCTAAAACTTTCATTTTCTGGAGCATTCATTTTACTAAGTTTAATCTATTACTGTTACTGTGTTTTCTACTTCAATACTTTCATTCTCAGTTTTGGTATCATTAGAATTTTGATCTTCTGTACCTTCTGGTTGCCATAAATCGCCTTCGGCTTCTTTAGGATTAGCAGGTGTTGTCCCTTGTAAAGACAGCACATAACTAGCAACTTGAGCCATTTCTATAGGTTTTAAATCGTTTTTCCAAGAAATCATTCCTTTTCCTGATCGTCCACCTTCAGATATGGTATGAAAAACGTTTTTAATTCCGCCACCTAAAATCCAATGTTTATCTGTTAAGTTTGGTCCAATTCCTCCGCCACCATCTGCCATATGACATGCAATACAGTTAGCATTAAAAATGGTTTGACCAGCTTTTAAATCGGCTGCATCAGTTAATAAAGTTACCGTATTAACATCTACTAAGTTTTTAGCTGTTTTTTTGTATTCTTCTATTTCAATTTTAGCTTGAGCATATTCTTTTTCTAATTCTTCTGCTGCAAGATCTGCAGTACCAATAACATGGAATCTTACTAAATAAATTGCTGCAAATACAATCGAAATATAGAATGACCATAACCACCAAGGTGGTAAATTGTTATCCAGCTCTTTAATACCATCGTAATTGTGATCTAGAATAATCTCATGCTCTTCTTCTATTGGTTTTTGTTTACCTTTTAATTTTTCGTAAATATTAGATAAGGCTTTAAATTGAGGTGTTTTTGCTTTGCTAGCCAAATACTTATCTTTTGCTGTTTGATCTAAACTTTGAAATAAAATATTTTCGATAGATCCAACTATACCTTCTATTGCAATTAGTATAAAAAGTACTAATATTAGAAACAGCATAATTATTGGATGCTCTAAAAAAGCAGGTTTATCACCAGAGTCTACAAAATATTCGATTAAACCAAATATGGTAAAGAATATAACTGGTACTCTTACATATGAAGGGATTAAATTTCTCATAACTTAAATTGGTTTTGGTTGTCTGTATCTAACGGTATGTTGCTTACTTTAGAGATGTAGTCTTTTTTGGCGGTAAAAACCCACCAAAAAAGCACTACAAAAAATCCAAAGAATATAAGAAGTGAAATTATTGGGTATATTTCTACACCTGCAATAGTTTCTAAATGATTTTTTACAAATTTTAACATGATTCAATTAGTTTTGAGCTGTTGTTTGTTCTGTTGTTTCAACTTTAATATCTGTACCTAAACGTTGTAGGTAAGCAATAAGCGCTACGATTTCTCTGTTTTTCATTTCGACAAAATCTGCACCAGCATTTTTCTTACTATTTTCATATGCTTTGGCAAAATCAGGATCACTGTATAGATTTTTTTCTATTTGAGTTCCTTGTTCTAACATTTGCTGTTGTGCATTGGCGATATCTTGTTCTGTGTAAGGAACACCTAATGCAACCATAGCTTCTAATTTTGCTTCGGTATTAGACTTATCTAATTTGTTATTTATTAACCACTTGTATGCTGGCATGATTGATCCTGATGATGTACTTTGTGGATCGTACATATGGTTAAAGTGCCAATTATCGTTGTACTTTCCTCCTATTCTATGTAAATCTGGACCAGTACGTTTACTTCCCCAAAGGAATGGTCTGTCGTAAACAAATTCACCAGCTTTACTATACTCTCCATAACGTTCTACTTCACTTCTAAATGGTCTTATCATTTGCGAGTGACAACCAACACAACCTTCACGTATATAAATATCTCTACCTTCAAGTTCTAATGGCGTGTAAGGTTGTACACTACTTATTGTAGGAATATTAGATTTTACCATTATAGTAGGTACAATTTGTACTAATCCTCCAATTAAGATTGCAATAGTTGCATAGATGGTTAATTTTATTGGTTTACGCTCTAACCAAGTATGCCAACCTTCACCAGCAACACGTTTTTTAGATACTCTTTGTAATGCTGCAGCTTCTGCAAGTTCGTCTTCAACTTTACTTCCTTTAGCAATTGTTACAACAATGTTATATACTAAGATTAGCATACCTATAATGTATAATGTACCACCAATAGCACGCATCCAATACATAGGGATAATTTCTGAAACGGTTTCTAAGAAGTTTCCATAAACCAATGTTCCGTCTGGATTAAACTGCTTCCACATACTAGCTTGAGTAAACCCAGCTACATACATTGGTAACGCATACATGATAATACCTAAAGTACCTATCCAGAAATGTAAATTTGCTAATCCTAAAGAGTATAATTTTGTTTTAAATAATTTTGGAACTAAGTAGTAAATCATACCAAAGGTTAAAAACCCATTCCAAGCTAATGCACCAACGTGAACGTGAGCAATAATCCAATCTGTAAAGTGAGCAATTGCATTTACATTTTTAAGAGACAGCATTGGTCCTTCAAACGTTGCCATACCGTAACCAGTAATTGCAACTACCATAAATTTAAGAACAGGATCTACACGAACTTTATCCCATGCACCACGAAGTGTTAATAAACCATTTATCATTCCTCCCCAAGATGGCATTAATAACATGATAGAAAACGTTGTTCCTAAACTTTGTGCCCATTCTGGTAAAGCTGTATATAATAAATGATGCGGTCCAGCCCAAATATAAATGAAGATTAAAGACCAAAAGTGAACTATAGAAAGTCTATAAGAATAAACTGGTCTATTAGCTGCTTTAGGTACAAAATAGTACATTAATCCTAAAAATGGAGTCGTTAAGAAAAATGCTACTGCATTGTGACCATACCACCATTGTACTAACGCATCTTGTACACCTGCATAAACTGAATAACTTTTTAATGCTGTAACTGGTAACTCTAAATTATTAAAAATATGAAGTACTGCAACTGTTACAAAAGTGGCAATATAAAACCAAATGGCTACGTATAAATGTCTTTGTCTACGTTTAAACATAGTACCAATTAAATTGGCACCAAAAACAACCCAAACTAAAGCAATTGCTATATCAAAAGGCCATTCTAGTTCTGCGTATTCTTTAGATGATGTAAACCCTAACGGTAATGTGATAGCAGCACCAACAATTATTAATTGCCAACCCCAAAAATTAATTTTACTTAATACATCACTAAACATTCTAGCTTTAAGTAATCTTTGAGTCGAATAATATACTCCTGCAAAAATGGCGTTTCCAACAAATGCAAAAATTACTGCATTAGTGTGCAATGGTCTTAATCTACCAAAGCTAAGCCAAGAAATCCCATCTGTAAGATTTGGGAATAAAAACATGAACGCTAAAAGAAGTCCTACTAACATACCAACTACGCCCCAAAGCATAGTAGCATAGAGAAAATTTTTAACAATCTTGTTATCGTAATAAAATTGCTGCATTTCCATAATAATTGTGATTAGTCTTTATTTTTTTTAGTTAATTTTTGATTAGTTTTTACAATTTCGTCTTCAAAAAGAATTCTTACAGATGGTGTATAACCATCATCAAATTGTCCGTTTTTTACTGCTATAATAAATACTGTAAAAAAGATTATAGCTATTACTATACTTACTATTAATAAAACATATATAACACTCATACCTATTAGAAGTTATAGTTCAAAATTACTTTAAGTGTGTTGTTTAAAAGATGATATTTATCATGTTTGAAGTTATTTTAGGCGCTTGCCTAAAATATTTGTTGCGATGGTCGTAAATACAACTATTGAAATAGAACTTAATGGCATTAAAATAGCTGCTATTACTGGTGCTAACTGTCCTGTAACCGCAAAATATAAGCCTATAACATTATAGAAAAATGAAAGTAAAAAACTCCATTTTATAATTTTTACTGCACTTTTAGATGCTTTTATAAAACTATACAACTGATTAAATTTGGTTGCATCCAAAATCGCATCGCAAGCAGGTGAAAACACATTAATATTTTCTGATATAACTATACCTACATCACTTTGTGCTAAAGCGCCAGCATCATTTAATCCATCTCCAACCATCAAGACTTTTGCGCCTTCATCTTGATGATATTTTATGTATTCTAACTTGTCGTTTGGTTTTTGATTAAAGAGTAATTTAGTTTTAGATGGTAATAGTTTTTTTAAATTGTCTTTTTCACCTTCATTATCTCCAGAAAGAATGGCTAAATCGAAATTCTTTTTTAGCTTATTAAACAGTTTGGATAAGCCTTTACGATAGCTATTGTAAAATGTAAATTTTCCTTTGTAAGTGTTATTTGCACTTATATGAACAGCTGTATTTAATACTTCGGTTTCAGATTGATAACCTACAAATTTTGCAGATCCTATTTTTATACTTTTTGATGCATGAGTTGCTTGTATACCTTGTCCTAAATATTCTTCATAACTATCTAAAGTGATAATATTATTTGATTGTAGAATATTATAAAGACTTCTACTTAATGGATGATTAGAGCCTCTTAATGTATTTTTTAATAACACTTCTTCTTCAGTAGATAGCGGTAAACCATTATAAACTGCTTCACTTTTTTTATTTGAAGTTATTGTTCCTGTTTTATCAAAAATTATGGTATTTATATGTGATAATTGTTCTATTACAGACGCATTTTTTAAGTAGAACTTCTTCTTACCAAAAATGCGTAACAAATTACCAAATGTAAAAGGAGCCGATAACGCAATCGCGCAAGGACAAGCAATAATTAATACTGCTGTAAATACATTTAATGCTTTACTACTGTCTACAAACAACCAAAATAGTGTAGACAGCACAGCAATGGATAATACAATGACAGTAAATCTTTTACTAATTGCATTAGTCAGGTTTGTAAATCCTTCTTCTTTATTTTTATTAAAAACATCGTTACTCCAAAGTTGTGTTAGATAGCTTTGTTCGACAGATTTTATGGCTTCCATTTCTATCACACCTTTAGTTTGTTTTCCGCCAGCAAATAACTTATCTCCAGACTGTTTGGTTACAGCTTCAGATTCTCCTGTTACAAAACTATAATCAATCTTTGCATCACCGTTAATTAAAATTCCGTCAACGGGAATTAACTCTTGGTTTCTTATTAATAATCTATCTCCTTTTTTAATATCATAAACTTGAACTGGCACTTCTGTATTATTAATAATTTTTGTGACAGCAATTGGAAAATACGATTTGTAATCACGCTCAAAAGACAAAAAAGAATAGGTTTTTTGCTGAAAAAATCTACCCAACAATAAAAAGAAAATTAATCCTGTTAGACTATCAAAAAAACCAGAGCCATAATCAAAAACAATCTCTACTGTACTTCTTACAAATAAAACAATAACACCTAAAGCTATTGGTATATCTATATTTAAAACCTTAGTTTTTATTGCTTTATATGCAGATATAAAATAATCTTGCGCAGCATAAAATACTACGGGAAGCGAATAAATAAACATTAGCCATCTAAAAACATGTTTATATTTTTCTAACCAATACTCATTAACTTCAAAATATTCTGGAAACGACAAAAACATTGCATTACCAAATGCAAATCCTGCTACTCCAAGTTTATAAATTAAGCTTCTGTTTACATTTTCTTTTCCTGTTTTGTAATCGTCTAAGCTAATGTAAGGCTCGTACCCAACAGTACTTAATAATATAACTAATGCTTTTAAGTTAAAAGCATTTAAATTGTAAGTTACGCGAACTGTTTTTTTACCAAAATTAACCTGAGAATGTGTTATTGCAGCATTTAATTTATTTAAATTTTCTAAAATCCAAATACAAGAACTACAGTGAATGTGCGGAATGTAAAGCGTGACAATTTGTGTTTTACCATCGTCAAACTCGACTAGTTTTTCAATAATTTTTTCTTCTGAAAGGAAATCATACTTACCTTCAATCTCTTTTGGTGCAGCGCCTGGCGAAGTTTCTAAATCATAATAACACGTTAGATCACTTTCTGAAAGGATTTCATAAACTGTTTTACAACCATTACAACAAAACATTTTATCCTGAATTGTCAAAGTTGTGTTTTCACATATATCACCACAATGATAACACTTATTTTTATCCATAATTTGCTCTATTTACCTGTAACAAAGGTTACACTAAAGCAGAAGAAATTTTATGATATTTGTCATAATATGTATAATTTTGATACATTAGTTTTTTAGGTATGAGTAAATGTGAACAATGTATTGTTAGGCAATTTAACAGTTTAAAAGCCTTAACAAAAGAAGAATTAATGCGTGTTTCTGCTTGTAAAACAACACAAATTGTAAAAAAAGGTGATGTTTTATTTGAAGAAGGCGATGTGTTAAACGGTATTTACTGCATTAGAGATGGTGTTTGTAAAATGACTAAACTAAGTGAAAATGGTAAAGATCAAGTTGTAAAATTAGCTTTTAAAGGCGGTATGGTTGGACAACGATCTTTGGTTAGCGGCGAACCAACAAATCTAACTGCAGTAGCTGTAAATGATATGCAAATTTGCTTTGTGCCTAAAACTGAAATACTTCAAGATCTACAAAAAAACCCAAACTTTTCTTTGGATGTCTTAAAAACTATGGCTGCAGATTTAAAAAATGCAGATGACCAATTAGTAGATATGGCTCAAAAAAATGTAAAGCAACGGTTAGCTGATACGTTATTATACGTTGAAGAAAAATTTGGAACCGATAAAGATGGGTTTTTATTTTTAACATTATCTAGAGAAGATTATGCAAGTATTGTTGGTACTGCTACAGAAAGTGCCATAAGAATATTATCGCAGTTTAAAAAACTTGGTTTGATTAGTACTAAAGGCAAACAAATTAAATTAGAAGATAAATTAGGTTTGCAACGTATGGAATAAAAAAAGAGTTGTTTTAAACAACTCTTCTTCTTAGCAAAATAATTTATTAGTTAGTTATTAATTATCCTTAAAAACTTTTACGTAATCTATTACAAATTCCTGCGGAAAAATAGAATCGTCTACTTCTGGTCCACCAAAATTACCTCCAATAGCTAAATTTAATATCACATAAAATGGCTTATCAAAAGGCCAAGTGTTTTTATCTTTAACTGTTGGTGAAAATGTGTAGACTAAATTATTATCAATATAAAATTTGATATCATCTTTAGTCCAGTTTACTTTATACACATGAAAACCTTCTTCGATAGTTTTAATAGTCTGTACATTAGTGTTTTTAGAGTTACCATGACTTTCATTTGTGTGTAATGTTGTATGAATTTCATGAGGTGTTTTACCTACATATTCCATAATATCTATTTCTCCACAAGCTGGCCAACCAATTTTGTCTATATCATTACCTAACATCCAAATTGCAGGCCATAAACCATGTCCTTGCGGTAATTTTGCTCTAACTTCTACTGTACCGTATTTAAATTCTACTTTATTTTTTGTAGTAATTCTGCTAGAATAATATCCCGTACTATCTTTAGTTGCTGTAATAATTAAATTACCATCTTGTAATTTAAGGTTTTCTTTAGTGTAAACTTGTCTTTCGTTATTTCCCCAACCACATAAGTTTGGGCAACCATTACCTAATTCGAAATTCCAATTAGAAAGATTTAATTGTTCTTGATCAAAATCTTCAAAAAAAACAATACTTTCTTTCTCCTTTTCACAAGAAAGTATTGTTAATAGACTAATTATAACAACAAATTGTTTGATCATAGTTTAAATGCTTTAGATAAATTAGCTAAAGAACTTCCTCCAACAAACACTTCAAAATCGCCATTTTCAACTTTAAATTTTCCGTTATTATCGTAAAATCCTAATTGATCATTACTAAGTGTAAATGTGATAGTTTTAGTCTGATTAGGCTCTAATTCTACTAATTCAAAACCTTTTAATTCTCTTACAGGTCTTATTACAGATGCAAATAAATCTCTAAGATAAAGTTGTACGACTTCTTTTCCTTTTACTTGACCAGTATTAGTGACTTGTAAAGTAACCTTTACTGTTTGGTCTATTGCATACGTATTATCTACGACTAAATTTTTATAATCAAAATTAGTGTAGCTTAATCCATATCCAAAAGGGTATAATGGTAAATTAGTTTGATCTGTATAATGAGACCAGAAGACTAAATTTGGTCCAGGTAAATTTGGTCGTCCTGTATTTTTGTAGTTATAGTAAATTGGTACTTGATTTACATTTCTTGGAAACGTCATTGGTAATTTACCACTAGGATTATAATCCCCATATAAAACTTGAGCAATTGCATTACCACTTTGCGTACCAAGATGCCAAGCATTAATAATTGCTGGTATATGATTATCTGCCCATTCTATAGCCAATGGTCTTCCTGTTTGCAACACAAGTACAATATTTTTATTTACCTTATAAACAGCTTCTAATAATTGTTGTTGTACACCTGGTAAATCTAGGTTAGCTCTACTTCTACCTTCGCCAGACTGCATACCGTGTTCTCCTAAAGCTAAAATTACTACATCGGCAGATTTTGCTACATTAATAGCTTGCGCAAAACCAGAGGTATCTGATGTATTAATTTTAACTTCCATAGGAAAAGAAGCTTCTTCTAATACAAGATCTGCTCCTTTAGAAAAAGTAATTGTATTGTTAGGATATTGTTCTAACCCTTCTAATAAAGATACTGCTGTGTTTTGATCTGCAGCTAACCTCCAATTACCTAAAGGACTACTTTTATCTGAAGCTAACGCACCAATAACAGCTATTTTTTGACCTTCTTTTTTTAATGGTAAAAGGTTGTTTTCATTTTTTAGTAATACTATAGATTTTTTTGCCATATCTAATACAGCATCATTAGCCTCTTTACTACCAATTACAACTTTTTCTCTTTGCTGGTTACAATATTTATAAGGATCGTCAAACAATCCTAATTCAAATTTCACTTTTAAAATACGCTTTACAGCATCGTCAATATCAGATTCTTTTACAGCGCCTTCATTTACAAGATTAACTAAATGTGCTACGTACAAATAGGATTCCATATCCATATCAGAACCAGAATTTACAGCTAATTTAGCAGCTTCTTTACCGTCTTTGGCATATCCATGAGGAATCATCTCGGCAACCGAGCCCCAATCTGAAACTATAAACCCATCAAAATCCCATTCGTTTTTTAAAATATCTCTTTGAAAGAAAGAATTTCCTGTCGCTGGAATACCGTTTAACTCATTAAACGAATTCATAAAAGTTTTTATGCCTGCGTCTGAAACAGCCTTGAAAGGTGGTAATATTACATTATGCAATGTAGAAGTACCAACATCTACAGTATTGTAATCTTTACCAGATTCTGCAAATCCATAACCTGCAAAATGTTTTGCACAAGCCGCAATTGTATTAGGATCTGATAAATCTTTACCTTGAAAACCATTAACTCTTGCTACTCCTATTTTTGCGCCTAAAAAAGGATCTTCTCCTGCACCTTCCATAACTCTTCCCCATCTTGCATCTCTAGAAATATCTACCATTGGAGCAAACGTCCAATTAATCCCAGATGCAGCAGCTTCTGCAGCAGCAATTTTAGCAGAATGCTCGATAGCTTCTAAATCCCAACTTGCAGCTTCTGCCAAAGGAATAGGACTTACAGTTTTGTAACCATGAATTAAATCAAATCCTATAATTAAAGGAATACCTAGACGAGTTTCTTCTACAGCTATTTTTTGAACAGCCATAACATCTTTTACTCCTTTAACATTAATCATAGAACCAACATAGCCTTTTCTTAAATGCTCGTATTTTTTTTCTGCTTCGCCTTCAGTTGGAGCAGGACCAGTTACATCCCAAAATCCGTTATATTGATTCATTTGCCCTACTTTTTCTTCTAAAGTCATTTTAGAAAGTAAAGCTTCAACTTTTTGGTCTATGCTTAAGGATTTAGATGTTTTTATTTCATCTAAACTCAAACTAGTCTCTTTATTAGAATTACAACCAATAAAGAGAATAGCTGATAAAAATAATAAGTAATATTTAATAGAATTCATCTTATTGATATACTCTTACATAATCTATTTCCATTGAACTTTGTGTAAATGCAGGATCTATATCGCCGCCAAATGTTCCTCCCATAGCTACATTTAATATTAAGAAGAAATCACTGTTAAAAGGTGAACTTGCCGTATTTGCATAGGTATGAAATACTGTATCATCTACAACAATTTTTATTGCAGTTGGTGTCCATTCTACAGTATAATTATGAAACTCTGAACTAACATTATCTACAACAGTTGCACTTCCATCTGCATTACCACCAAAAGCTTCTGGGTAATGTAATGTTCCATGAATAGTGTTTTGATTGTTACCAACATGTTCCATTATATCAATTTCACCACAAGCAGGCCAAGTCACTGTATCGTAATTTGCTCCAAGCATCCAAATAGCAGGCCATGTACCGCCGCCAGTTGGTAATTTAGCTCGTACTTCTACACGACCGTAAGTAAATTCGAATAAATTCTCTGATTTTAATCTTGCTGAAGTATAGCCACTTCCTGTGTTTATTGCTGTAATAACAAGGTTCCCGTTTGTTACAACTGCATTTTCTGCATTATTAGTATAGGTTTGAGCCTCTTGATTTCCCCAACCGCCAGCACCTAAATCATAAGTCCAATTAGCTGGATTTGGAGCACCATCTACATCAAATTCTTCTTGCCAAACTAAAGTATTATACTGTGTTGTAAATCCTTGAGTTGGTTCTTGTGTTGTAAATGTATGATACCAAGCTAAATCTGGGTTTTGAGCATCTATACATCTAACTCTTAATAAAGACGAAGTTAATTCTATTATCTCATAACTTGAAGCTCCAACATAATATCCCATAAAATTACTATCAGAAAAATTCATTACTGTTCCTCTAGACGTAAAATTAGGATCTGGTACTGTTGTCCAATCTACAGATGTTGGTGCTAATGTTACTAAACTTGTTCCAGATGTATCATACTCGTAACAAAAATCGTAACCTGCTGTGCCACCAACTACAGACTCGTATGCTCCGTTAAAATACGTGCTTCCGTTATTATTTAATTGATATGTTAATTGTTCGTTAGCATCTAAAGAAAACACTAATTGATCTTCGTAAATACAACTGCTTTCTTCAGATCCAGCTTTTTCGAATGGCTGAGCTGCGTACCATTGTGGATACCAAAATCCTTCACCAATAGACGCATTTGCAGGACCAACACCAAGATGTGCGATGTCTGCTGCAGCCCAATACCATGTTTTAGTACTTCCTGCGCCACCAGATAATAATAATTTAGCATCGTAATCGTCAAAAGAACTAAATACATCTATTGTTATTGTTCCTATGGTTTTATTTCCGCCAGTACCAATTGCGCTGACTACAACGGTATAAGTATTTAATCCAACTAAGCTAAATCTATGATTAGCTATACCTGAAGCAAACATACCGTTTTGTCCATCTCCAAATTCGAAGTTATAAGAAATTGCATTATCTGCAGTAGCGGTTAGGATTACTCTACCGCTACCATCACCGTTTGGATTGGAGGCATCAACACCTATAATTTCGGCAGAAATCTGCAAATTAGTTGGTGCTATAAAATCTCCAAATTCTGCATCATCCTCTTGACAACTAAAAGTGAATAATGCTAATGCAAGAATTAGAAATATATTTATTTTGAAAGTTTTCATCTTAATTATTTTTAGATTTTAACTAGTTTGTATTGCCAGAAAACTCCAGCTCCAGATTCTACATATACACTAATAGTATTAGAATCTATAAATGAAATATTGTAAGTAATCGAGCTTGGTACCGCAACATTTGGTAATTCGCCTTGGTTATTTGCTTTTGGAATACCAACAAATGCACCTGTACCATTAATTGTTAATGTACCAGCAGCTGCATCGTAATTGTAAGTCGCCATAGCAGAACCATCATAAGGTGCTACAGGTGTACCACAAGCATCGCTTCCGCCTTGCCAACCTTCTACCCAAGTATCTGTTCCTAAAACATTTTGGAATGAACCATCTGGATTAAATACATACGTATCGTCATAAAAACAAGCTCTTGTTGTAACACAAGCCGCATCGCAATTCCACCAGCTTGTATCACCTACAGCAGGACCAACTCCTAAAGAACCTGCATCTTCAGACATTTTCCAAGTTCCTTCTAATGGTGAAGCAGTTGCTCCAACTCTTTCTAATCTATATTGCCAGAATACACCAGCACCAGATTCTACATACACATTAATTGTGTTTGCATCAATAAATGAAACATTATATGTAATTGCATTAGGAAGAGCTACATTAGGTAATTCTCCTTGGTTATTTGCTTTGGCTAAACCAATATAAGCTCCAGCTCCATTAATTGTAACTGTTCCTGCTGCTGCGTCATAATTATAAGTCGCCATTGCTGAACCATCATGAGGAGCAACTGGTGCGCCACACGCATCGCTTCCGCCTTGCCAACCTTCAACCCAAGTATCTGCTCCTAATACGTTAGAAAAAGATCCATCTGGATTAAACACGTAAGTATCGTCATAATAACAAGCTCTTGTTGCTACACAAGCATCGTCACAATTCCACCAACTTATATCTCCTACTGCAGGACCAACACCTAAAGCACCTGCTTGTTCTGACATTTTCCATGTTCCTACAAGTGTATTTTGCGCAGATGGTGATTTATAATAATAAAGGTTATCTATAAATACTGTACCTGAACCTACAAATTTAAATTGGTGAATATCATCCATTGATAAACCTTGAGATGTAAAATCTGAAATTGGAATATCAAAACTATTCCACTGATCTGCAACTAAGTTAACTGTAACTTGTTGTTCTCCAGTAGCAATACTAATTGGATATATTTCTAAACTTGGCGCGTCTGCAGTCCAAACATCTATATGTAAATATTCCATAGCAGATGCATCTACTGTTGCACCGTATTGTATACCTTGGTAGTTTAAATTTCCGTATTGAATTGTTGGATCTCCATTAATATCTACTTCTGTATAAGTAGTAGATTGTCCCCAATTTGGATTATAATCTGTTCCTGCAACATCTGTGTAATATCCTGAATAAATAGAAATTACATCTGCTTCTGCTCTTGCAGGTTGCGCTGGAGCAGCTGTTAATGGTTGTAAAATTGCAGTTACTTCAAAATCTTCTGTATAAATTGTAGTATCTGTTGCTGCACTAAATGCTGTTACAGTAATTGTATAAACACCTGCATCTGTATATTGGTAATTGTAAACATCTTCAAAATTTGTCATGATTGCCTCACTACCATCACCAAAGTCTACTTCGTAAGATAATGCAAAATCTGCTTCTGCAAATATGTTAACTTGTTTAGAGATTGTAGGATCATTTTCTATAGTTACTACTAAATTTTGAGGTGCTTGAAAAGACACTACAACTTCCTGATTTACAGATGTTGTTTTACCGTTTAAACCCGTTGCTACAATAATAGCGTTGTAAACACCTTCTTCGTAAGTGTGCTGTGTACTTTGTCCTGGATTTAACTCTTCAGACAGTTCTGATCCATCACCATAGTTTACTCTGAAACTAACAACGCCTTCACCTAATGGTGTAATTGTTACTAATCCTGTATTATCTTGAGTTACTGTTACTAATGCCGACACATTAGTTGGTGCTGCTATTGCATTTACATTATCTAAATTATCATCTTCATTTACACAAGCAAAAACAATGAAAACGACTAATATTGAAGTTAAAATATACTTTAAATTTTTCATTTTTCTATTTTTTTAATTAATAACCTTGATTTTGTTGCCAGCGATTACCAGCTAATTCTATTTCTATTCTTGGAATTGGAAATAACACGTGTGTGCTAGGATTAAATCCTGGAATTGTATTTGTTTGATTTGTTCTAACTTGATCAAAAAACCTATGTCCTTCACCTGCTAATTCTAATCTACGTTCAAGCCATATAGCATCTGTTAACGCTGTTCCTGACAAGTTTATATCGTGTGCTCCAGATCCCATATCATTAAATGCTCTATCTCTTACACGGTTTAAATATGTTCTAGCTTGTGCATCGCTTATTTCTCCTCTATTATAAGCTTCTGCAGCCATTAATAACACATCTGAAAATCTTATTGATCTATAATTATTACTATGTGTTAAATTGACATCTGGAATGTTAGCTTCTGCATAAGGAATGTATTTTTTGTTGAAATATCCTGTATGTTCATTTCCTTCAGAAATGGTTACATCTGGTCTTTCTGCTAAAAATTGATCCATGTCCAAAATGGTATGGTCTCTTCTAGTATCATCACTTTCATATAAATTGAAAATATCTGCAACCGGAACATTAAAACTAAATCCTGATGTAAATGGTGCAAAGTTTCCGCCTGTAAATCTAGGTCCCATAAATCCAACAGCGATATTACCTTCTACACATTGAAAACAATCAAAACTTGCTCCTTCACCTCCAAAATATTGTACTTCGAAAACAGACTCTTCATTATTTTCATTTGAATTTATAAAGATTTGTCCATAATTATTGACTAAGTCATATTGTCCAGAATCTATTACTTGATCTAACACAACAACTGCATTAGAAAATTTGTTTTGGTATAAATATATTTTACCCAATAATGCTAATGCAGCTCCTTTAGTAACACGTCCTTCTTGAGGTTGTGACCAAGGTAAACTTTCTATAGCTGTTAATAAATCTGTTTCTAACTGTGAGTAAATTTGAGCTGTTGGAGTACGATCTATGGTTTGAGTTTCTTCTACTGAAATTCTACCATCTATGTACATTGGTACATCTCCGAAGAATTTAACTAGCTCGAAATAAAAATAAGATCTTAAAAATAGATTTTCTGCTAGAATCTTGTCTTTACCTTCAAAGTCTATTTTATCTTTAAATTCTACAATGTAATTAGATCTACTAATTCCTGCATACATCCATTGCCAAATATTACGTAAAGCGCCATTATCTGCAGTATGAACCATATCGTCTATTTGTTGCCAGTCTAAGACGTCAGTTGGAGTATCTCCTCCACATAAACTGTTGTCTGAAGCTATTTCGGCTAAAATATTATTTAAATATGTAGTTGATAATAAATCATATACACCTACTAATGCATCTTCATAATCTGAAGGAGAATTGAAAAAATTCTCTGAGTTTTCTTGTCCTTCTGGTAGAATATCTAAATAATCGTCACAAGAATAAAATGATGATATTAGACAAACTAAAAGACTAATTTTTATATATGTACTTTTCATAGCTTTTAATTAAAATGAAATATTTAATCCTGTTGTATACGTTCTTGTTTGCGGATATTGACCTAAGTCTACTCCTGCGCCATTTGGACTAGCGTTAGAAACATCTGGGTTATATCCTTTGTATTTTGTAAACGTGTATAAATTATTTACTGCAACATATAATCTTAGATTATTTAGTTTTAATTTATCTAAAACTGTTTGCGGTAATGAATATCCAAATTGTAAATTTTGAATTCTTAAATACGATCCATCTTCTACATAAAACGAAGAGAACAATTGATTGTTAGAAGCATTTGTAGACGCTCTAGGCACTGTATTTGATGTTCCTTCTCCTGTCCAACGATCTAAGTAGAACGACGGTTTGTTACTGTAAGTTAAAAATCGCTCATAACTTCTAACTATATCATTTCCTATAGATGCGTATAATGATGTACCTAAATCAAAACCTTTGTAATTAAAGTTTAGGTTTAATCCCATTGTTAAATCTGGAATTGGATTACCAATAACTGTTAAATCGTCATCATTACCAAACTCTATAACACCATCACCATCTACATCTACATAACGTAAATCTCCTGGTTCTGCATCTGGTTGTAAAGCGTGAGCATCGATTTCGGCTTGATTTTGAAAAACTCCATCAGTTTGTAAACCATAAAACACACCAATTGGTAAGCCTGTTTGAAACCTAGATGTTGTTTGGTTTAAACCAAATAATCCTCCTGGAATAAACCCTGCTGCATTATTTACTTCTAATGCTTTGTTTTTTATACTAGTTAAATTATAGTTTACAGAAAACCTAAAATCGTCTGAGAATTGATGATTAAAAGCTACACTTAAATCTATTCCTTTATTTTCAATAGTTCCAGCGTTTACAAAAGGAGCAGAACTACCACCAGCACTAGCACCTAATAACCCTGAAACTTCTGGCACTAATAATAAGTCTTCGGTTCTTTTTACATAGTAATCTGCTGTAATATTTAATTTTTGATTAAATAAACCTAAGTCTAATCCTATGTTTGTTTGGTGATTAGTTTCCCATTTTAAATCAGGGTTTGGTAAAGCTCCTATTGCATTACCATTGGCAAGTAAATCGTTAAATGGATACGTCGCTTCTCCATTTGTACCTTGTAAGAAACCTAACCATCTATAATTACCTATTTTGTCGTTACCTGTAATTCCCCAACTACCTCTAAATTTTAATTTATCGATAAAATCTACATTAAAGAAGTCTTCTTTAGAAACAACCCAACCTGCAGATAAAGATGGGAAGTTACCTACTCTATTATTTGGACCAAATTTAGAGGAAGCATCTCTTCTTATTAATCCAGTGAACAAATATTTTCCTTTGTAATCGTATTGTAATCTACCAAAGAACGAGTACCATCTATTTTCATTTCGACCATCAGAACTTGTCACTAAACTTTGAGTGATTTCATCTTCATATAACTGAATAATAGAAAGTGTATTACCTAAATAAGCATTATCCCAAGAATCTGGACCACTTACTAATGGACCTGATCCAAAAAATCCTTTATACTTTTCGCTTCTAATAGAACTTCCTATTAATCCATCAAAGTTATGATCTCCAAAGGATTTGTTATAGGATAAGAAATTTTCCCATGTATAATCAAAACTATTTTGAGAATTTTCTGCAACAGTACTGTAAACATCTCTTATACCGTCATCGTTTCTATCTAAATCAAATTGATTTGGATTATTTGGATCTAAGGTTACGTTGTTAACTACTTTGTTAGGTCCATAATACTGTAATGGTGAATAAGATCTACCACCAAAATCTGAATAGTTGAAATTTAATCTAGTATTTATTTTAAGATTATCCTTGATATCATATGCCAACTCGATCTTTCCTGTAAATCTATCTGCTCTACCTTCGTTAAATGTATTATTTAATAGCGCTAATGGGTTAATTATTTCGTTTCCTTGTTCTGTTCCTATATATTGAAAACCATTAGAAATTCCTGTTCCATCTGTACCATCGTAAACCGCTGTTAACGGAGATGCGTTTAATGCATAATACAGAGCTGATCCTCTTCCACCTTCTGGTATTCCTTTACTTCTAATATTTGTGTATAATAGTAATGTGCTTAACTTTAATTTATCTGTTAAGTCAATATCTAAGTTGTTTTTTAATGTCCATCTTTTATAATTAGACTTATCCGGTGCAATCACACCTTCTTGTGATAAATGACTTGCACTAAACCCATATGAAGTCTTTTCAGTACCACCATTTGCACTTAAATTATGACTAATTAAGGGAGACGTAGTAAATAACTCATCTTGCCAATCTGTATTGTTTTGTAAATTTAATAAATTAGGATATGGTATTGGGTTACCATCTATTGCTTCAGTTTCATTAACATAAGCTGCATATTCTGAGGCATTCATTAAATCTAATCTATTTTCTGCCTCTTGAATAGATAAAAAGGTATTGTAGTTAAATTGTGTTTTTCTATTTTTCTTACCAGATTTTGTAGTAATTAAAATAACACCATTTGCTGCCTGAACACCATAAATTGCAGAACTTGCATCTTTAATAATGTCTAATTTTTCTATATCATTTGGATCGATAATACTTAAATCTGTTCCTATGTTTACGCCATCTACTATAACTAAAGGACTATTATCACCATTAGTGGTAATACCTCTAATTCTAATATTTAAAGCGGCGCCTGGAGAACCAGAATTTGATGTAACTTGTACACCTGCCGCGCTACCTCTTAACGCTTCTTCTATTCTTGCTGGGTTATTTTCGACTATAGTTTCTGAATCTAAACTTGAATATGCTCCAGAGACTAATTCTTTTCTTTGAGATCCATAACCAATTACAACAACTTCTTCTAAAGACTCTATATCTTCTTCTAGAAGTACATCTATTTTAGTTTGATTGCCGACTACAACTTCTTTAGTAGTAAAACCTAAATAAGAGAACACTAAAGTTTCACCTTTATTTACGTTGTTAATTGCATAATTACCATCAAAATCTGTGACTACACCTTTTGATGTGTTTTTTACCGTTACACTAACAGTTGGTAATGGTAATCCGTCTTGAGCACTGGAAACATTACCGGTAATGTTGTACTCTTGAGCAAAACTTATGGTTGCAAAAAGCAAGAGTAAAAAAGAGAAAAAGATTTTTTTCATTTGTTTGTAATTTGAGCTTTTATCAAAAATATGCTGTTTTATTAACAAATTCTTAAAATAAACCGCTACAAAAAACATACATCGCAATATTTTAAGTCGATTAACTAAAATAAAGCTAGTAATAACAAGTAATTGTAAGTGTTAAACTATTCTTAATTATAACTTAAACAAGTTGAATGAATAACGTTTTGTATAGGTACTGTATAGGTAATTTTAACAATTGTATTGCTACTACAATTGTAATATATAGTCGGTTAAACTGGTTTCGTGCTCTAAATCCATTTTTTTACGCAAACGATATCGTTTAACTTCTACGCTTCTAGGTGAGATATTTAAAAGTGGCGCAATTTCTTTAGAAGATAAGTTTAATCTTAAATATGCACACAATCTTAAATCGTTAGAAGTCAATTTTGGATGTATAGCTTTAATCTTCTTTAAAAAATCTTTATCGGCATTATTAAACGCTTCTTCAAACAGCTTCCAATCATTTTTATTATTAATATTTTTATCAATAATCTTAATAACTGGTTTTAAGTTATCTGTTTTTACATTATCGTTTAATTCTTTTTTAATTGTATTTAAAAATTCGTTTTTCTTAATTAAACTCATAGTAGAAATTGCAAGTTCTCTGTTTTTGCTTTCTATTTCATTTTTAAGCTTTTCATTATTAAGCTTCATGAGATGTTGCTTATTTTCAAGATCTTTTAATTCTAGTTCTCTTTGGGTTTTTAGCAGTAGTTTTTGTTTTTGTTTTTTATAATATTGCTTGTAGATATAATTAACTAACAAAACAATTCCGAATCCTAAAACAAAATATACAATCACCATGTAATTTGATAAATACCATGGTTTTTGGATTGTAAAATTATAACTTACAGCGTCTTGCACATCTTTATCTCCTACTCTAGCTTTTACTTTAAATGTATAATCACCGTAAGGTAAATTTTTATATGATACAGAAGAATTATCACTCCATTCACTCCAATTATCATAAAAACCTACCAGTTTAGTTGCATACTCTACATTTAGATACTTATCATACTCTGCAACACTATACGAAATTTCTATGTTGTTATTTTTATTTTTAAAATCACCAGGCGTTGTAATATCTATTAATTCTTTTTTATCGGTAAGCGGATTTATCTTTATAGAATTTAAATTCACTTTATAAGCTTTTGCCTTGAATTGAGATATATCTAATATTTTATACCCTTTAGAAGTACCTAATATAAATCTATTGTTTCCTAAGCTAGAAATACTCTCGTAACCAGTAATACTTTCTCTTTTATTAGATGACAATGGAATAAAAACTACATCTGGTTGTTTACTTAATTTACCTGGTTTAATACAGTTAATTCCTTTTTTAGTAAACATCCACAATGTATTGCTTTCTGGATCCGAAATTAACCTGCCAGAATCGTAACCTTGATTTTTTATTATATTAGTTAATTGAGTGTTGACTTTAAATAACTGAGTGTTTTTATCTAGTTGTAAAACACCATCTTTAAAGGTATAATAAATACTATTGTTGTGTTTAGTTAAAGAAGAAAATAACCCCTTTTTTAATTGTTTTACAGTTTCAACTTTTGTGGTTTTTTTAAATTCTGAATCTATATCTATTTTAAAAACACCTTTATATTCATGATTTACCAAAACTTGATTAGGATTTGTAAAAACAATAAATCTAGATGAATTATTAAACCCTTCTATTTTATTTCTAAATTGCCAAGTATTGTTCTTATATTCTAAAATATTTAACCCATAAAAATTTCCTTGAAGTAATAAATTAGGATGATTAGAAATTGGTAAAATATCCCAAGTCCCTTCAATATTAGATATTAATTTTGCTTTATTATTTGTTATTACAAAAGTACCTTTGTTATGACCACAAAAAAGCTGATTATCTATAATTTTTAAACACCAAACTTGTCCTTTGGTTCCTTCGATAAAACTAAATTGCTTAGTTACATTATCTTTATAAAAAAGACCTTGATTAGTCCCTAAATACAATACATCATTAAATAAAACCGAATTGTATATCGTTCCTAAATTTCCTTTATCGTCATTATAAATTAAAAATGGAGACGACATATTTATACAATTAATCCCATTATCTAGACCTAACCACAAATTACTATCCATATCCTCAAACACAGATAATACCGTGTTATTACCAAGTCCGTTTTCCTGTCGAATTGTATTTAAAATTTGAAACGTTTCAGACACATGTAAAAACCCATCAGATATAGTTCCAATCACATAACTTTTATCTTTTAATTGAGTCGTACTATAAATCGAGTATGTATCTAACGAGCTTGATATTTTATTTAAAGTATTATCACTTAATCTATAAATTCCTTTATTTTGAGTAATTACAACATATCCATTAAGATCTTTAAATAATCCAACTATTACATCGTCAAGTAAAATTGGATGGTTAGACAGTAATTTAGGTTGACTACTTTCAAACACCATCAAGCCTTTTGTTTTATCTTGAAAATAAATAGAATTCTCTATTTTAAACATTTTTAAAATGGCTAATTCAGAATCTATAATTTTGAATTCTTCTGTTTTCGAATTATAGATATAAATTCTATTTAAAGACTGAAATAACAACCAATCATCTACGCTCTCAATATTCCAAAATTGTTCATCTTCTATGAGTTTTGATTTAATTTTATTAGATAAGGACGTGTATTCCAAATCTCCTATAGAGGTTTTAGACCAATAGCCAAACTCCATATAACATCCAGTATAAATTTTACTGTCTTTTACATGTACAGATCTTAAAATTGTTTCGTTTGGTGATTTATAAACATTCCAATCGGAACCATTAAACTCTAATAAGCCTTCAGAGTTTGCTATATAAATATATTTGTTAGCCGATTGAGAGATATCCCAATTTTGATTCTCGGCACCATATTGTATAGGTGAATAATATTGAATTGGAGGCAACTCTTGAGCATTTACACTTAAAATAGAATAGCATAAAAGCAGTAAAAACAATAGTTTAACCTTAATTATTTTAAAACGCATACATAAATATTTGTAACCAACAATATACAAAATGTATGGTTTAAATTAAACTACTTCCCAATACAATATTTAACTATCCTTATGTCTATTGACGTTAAGGCATTTGGGCAACAAATAGGGTACAAAAAATACATAAAAAGAATAAATAAAGAGTAAACATCAATAAATTGAGCTACTAATATAGCACAAAAAAAACCGCTCGATTAGAGCGGTTTCCAAATAAAAACACCAAGCATTAATTAGCTGTACCAGAGCCTAAATAAATACTGTTTGATACTTGACTACCATCAGCAGTAATAAACGCCATAAATAGCTCTACCGTATCTCCTGCATAAGTTGTTGGGATTGAAACAATTTGAGAACCTACTGTTCTGTCTGCTCCATCAAGTAAAGAAATAGATTCCTTTTTTGAGGGATTGTAAACCAACAACATCGCTTTATCAGTTGCATTTGCGTTACCTTCGGCAGAGTTATCATCCCACCCAAAAGTTACTTCTCCAGCAGTTGCTAAATCAGTCGTCGGGTTTAACGCACCAGATAAACCCCCGCGACTTACTAAAGCGTTTGGATAGTCAACAACAAAGTTAGGTTCTGTACCTGTAATCGCATTATTCAACACATACGACATTGCAGCATTAAATTCTGTTTTCTTAACTGCTAATCCTTTATACCCTAACTTAATAAAAGGCTTTACAGCCTGTAAAAATTCTAAAGTGGCAGTAAACTTTGTTCTTTGGTTTACTTGACCAACAGTTCTTGGATTGGCTACACTTGAGGGTTTAATTCTAATGTAATCAATTCCTTTCCAGCTTCCACCGATAACGTTTCCAACCTTACCTGAAAGCCCTCCTAAAATACCTTGGGAAATTTTACCCATAACATAAATAATTTAAATGAAACTTATTTTTCTTCGGACTTGATACGGACTTAACACGAAGTTGTACCTTCCGACTGAATATATGGCAAGTTTTATGCTATTCGTTAGATATGGATTTTGTTGCTTTAGATTGCTTCTTTTTGCATTTTAGAAAATAAACTTTGAATGTATGATACTTTCAAATCTGCCATTTTTGAAATGACTTTTTGAAGTTCGGCTTCTTTTTTACTAATCGCTGACACTATATTAATATGCTTTTGCAATTGAAATTCATTATTTATTAATGATATAAAACTATTTTTTAGAGTATTTCTGCAATCATCTATTGAAATAAACGGAATTACACTTCCTTTTAAATGGTAAGCGTAAAAACCGCCTATTTGTAACATCATAGATAAGTGAAAAAGTGTGTGTTTTACCTCTTCTGTTGTAGTAGTGACAACGAAACAGTTAGCACAGGATTTTAAGAGTGTTTTTCCGCTGTTTAGCCCTTTGTTAAGTATAAAAAAATGAGGGTTTGAGTAAGCTTTTCCGACTTGGTGTGTTTTTAGTTCAAAAGTTGACATAGCTATCCAATTTAAAATTGCTTCGCTACGCTTCGCGCCATTTTTTTTTTGAAAAGAAAAAAGATAGCCATAGTTGTTGTGGCGTGGGTTAGGCTGTCAAGGTTTTTGGATAAAAGTTTTTTTATTGAATGACTAAATCAAAAGAAAAAGGGTTTTGAAAAAAGTTTTATTCAAAACCCGTAGGGCTTGACCTTTATAGCCTTGTGCGGTTGGCAGAGGTAGCCACATATATTTGCCATCTTTTTTATTTTAAATTTTCAAATTAGTTAAACTTGATTGAAAATGCCTTTAACTTTTCTGGGGAATTAACACTTAAAAAAATAGGTTTTAGTACCGTACTGAGCGTTGGGTGAAGCGTTTGTATGGGTAGCATTTTAAATAGTTGTTTGATAAAACAGCATTTAAACAAGCTACTTATACAGGACTTTTAGACAATAGCTTTTTGTTTTTTTGAGGCACGAGAAAAAGCAATATGCTATGGCGTAGCACTACACTTTATAAACCTATTTTTTTATAACCGCTGACTTGGGTTGTGGGGAAAAGTGGACTTTAATATTTGTTAACGAAATGAAACAAACAAAGACTTGAGGTAAGGAATACTTGGACTTAACGATGGTTTTGTGCAGCTTGAATGAGATAACGAATATTATTATCAATTAACAGAAACCTTAAAATGTTTAAATGTTTAATGTTAGTTCAAAATGTGGTTAAATGTTCGGAATTGCGCGTTGGAATTGCGGATATTTTACATAATACCAGTTATAGCTACGAAAATATAAGAATGCTGCGATAGCAAACCCTTGAAAGGATTTTTGCTACTATAACTTGTATTATGTAACATAGCTTGGGTGAGTTTAGGGTTTTATGATATAATAATAACAGAATAGCTTATTGCAGTTTGGTTTGATTTTATGAAAACCAAAGCTGTAATATGCTATTACCTTAAAGACAAAAAAACGCTAAACTTGTTAGGTGAGCGGAACAACACAAAAGACAGAGGATTTTGAGGTACGAAAAAACTGGGTTTTGGGTTGTGGGGAATAAAAAAGAGCCTTCCGAAAAAGACTCTTTCATTATTGCTTAATGGTCGTGATTTGAATGGTCATCACTTTCTTCTTCACCAGATTGATTCATCATCATTTCGTGGTCGTATTTACAACAACCTGGTAAACCATCATATGCTTCTTCATCACCTGCTACTTTTTCGGTATCATATCCTGAAGCTGCGATTGCTTTATGGATTGCCATTGCATCGGTTTTTGTATCATCAAAAGACACATCAATCTTCTTTTTATCGACATCCCAATTAGCACTTGTAACACCTTCAACACCGTTAGCTGCTTTTTCGATAGTGTTTTTACACATTCCGCAATTTCCTCTTACACCAAAAGACAGGTCTGTCATTGCCATATCTTTTGACATTTCAGTAGTTGTGGTTTCTGTTTCTTTTTTGGTTTCGTTTTTACAACTTGTTAAACCTAATGCTGCTATTACAGCTACACTTAAAATTACTTTTTTACTCACGTCGATTACATTTTTGTTTTTGTGTTCGTGATTTTTCTTTGAAAAATTCATTGTTTAAAATTTAATTGTTATTACTTGATTTATTATTCTATTACTTGTTTTACTTCACCACAGGTTAGCATTGCTTCGCCAAAGTATGGATTGATTACTTTTTCTTCTTTGCTTAACCAATAAGCACCATTATTGTTATCTGCCATTGGACAAAATTCTACATAGACCTTTTCATTGATACCAAATAGTTGTACAGCATTGATTAGATGTGATGATAAATGTTTAAAATGGTCTCTTTGTGATTTTATATCGGACGTTTCAGAAATTGAAGTTGCAGAAGATTTTATTTCGCCTTCTAATGACATCCAATGGTTATGCGCCTTATTATCTGACAACAATTTCATATCTACTTTGTTCAATTTATTTAATAAAGTTGTTGCGTTTGCTGAAGTACTTATTGAATCTTCTTTTACTAAAGCATCTTTTAAATTGATATACGCATTGTAAACACTATTTAACTGTTGTTGAAATTTCTCTGATACTTCCAAACGCTCATTCATATTAGTGTGGTCACTTTCTTTGTTAGATGCATTGTTATCCATACCTAAATGACCTTCGTGTCCAGTCATTACTTTACCACCATCTTTATTCATCATAGACTTTTTGCCTTGTAATTGTGCTGCTGCATCAACCGTAAATGTTCCGTTAGTCACTATTTCATTTCCAACAAATAAACCTTCTACAACTTCATATTCATTACCAATTTGATTGCCTAATTTAATTTCACGCATTTCAAAAATAGGTTGGTCTGGATTTGTTTTAAGGTACACCACAGAACGTTCACCTGTCCATAATACAGAAGATGCAGGAATTGATAATACTTCATCATTTTTAGCTGTACTGCCTTCAATATTTGCGGTTACAAACATTCCTGGTTTAAATACATCGTCCTTATTGCTTAAAACAACACGTAAGGTTACAGTTCTTGTTTTCGTGTTTAAAACTGGGTCAATGAAATCAACTTTACCTTTAAACTCTTTATTAGGATAAGCATTGGTTGTTATCATCACTTCCTGTCCTTTTTTAAAGCGGTCAATCTGATTTTCATACACATCAAAGTTTCCCCAAACTGTGTTGAGATTGGCAATTTTTAATAAGGGTTGTCCTTGTTTGATGTAATCGCCTTGCTCTACCAATTTTTCTGTAACAGTACCCGAAACGGTTGCATAAACAGGAAAGTTTTCTTTTACTTTTCCTGTTTCTTCAATCTGGTTGATTTGATTTTCAGAGAGTTTCCATAATTTCAATTTATTACGGACTGCTTTGTATAAAGCAGGTTGAGATTCTTTTAAAGAAGCTGCTGTGATTAATTCTTGTTGTGCTGCATAGAGTTCTGGCGAATAAATGGTTGCCAATAATTGACCTTTACGAACTTCTTCGCCTGTAAAACTCACATTCAAACGTTCAATTCTTCCAGCGAAATAACTTACCTGTACTGCATTGGCTTCTTCGTTTTCAGCAATTTTACCAGATAACTTTATGGTGTTGCCTTCAACATTTCCCTTGCCTACAACAGTTGTTTGAATATTGGCTAATGCCATCGCATTTTCTGTTAGTTTAAATTGGTCTGCCATTAAGCCATCACTTCCGCTTTCCGCAGGAATTAAATCCATACCACAAATGGGGCAGTCGCCTGGCTCTGGTTGCATAATCTGTGGATGCATAGAACACGTCCAAATTTGATTGGTTGCTGCAACCGCATCGTGATTATGGTCTATTTCTTCATTTGATGAGCCACCAAAAAGCAACCAACCCAATAACACACCTACTACGAGTATGCCAATATATATGACTATTTTATTATTTTTCATTCTCTAATCGTTTTATCATTGCTTTCATTTCTTCTATTTCTTTACGTTGTGCTTTTATAATGTCTTCTGCTAATTTTTTAACTTCTGGGTCTTGAATATCTGCTCTTTCACTTGTTAAAATAGCGATAGAATGATGTGGTATCATTGCTTTCATCCATAGTACGTCACCAATAATTGGTGCTTGTGTTCTTACTAATCCTAATGCACCTACAAACAGGATAAAACTACCTGCAAGTATGGCTATGTTTTTCTTTCTATCATTATACATTTTTCGCATAAAAAACCACATTATTACTGCCATTGCTGAAATACCTAAACAGGTCATATAAAATCGGGTTAAGCTAAACCACACGTGGTCTATTGCATAGGTGTTTAGATACATTGTGATGTACATTGCTACAAATGAGCAAGCCAACATTATAAAGAAGGTTTTGTAATTTCCTTTGTTTGAGTGTTCTTTTGAATTTTCCATAATTATTTGATTTTATAGTTAAACTTTAATTGTTCTTAATCGTAGTGCATTTCCAATAACTGAAACAGAGCTAAAACTCATTGCTAAAGCTGCTATCATTGGCGAGAGCAATATTCCAAAGAATGGAAACAAAACTCCTGCTGCAATAGGCACACCTAAAGTGTTATAAATAAGTGCAAAAAATAGGTTCTGCTTAATGTTCTTCATTACAGCATTACTTAAATTTTTTGCTTTTACAATACCGTGTAAATCGCCTTTTACGAGTGTTATCATAGCACTTTCTATCGCTACATCTGTTCCCGTACCCATTGCAATACCTACATCACTTTTTGCCAATGCTGGTGCATCATTAATGCCATCACCTGCCATAGCAACTACTTTTCCATTTTTTTGTAGTTTCTCTACTTCTTTGAGTTTGTCTTCTGGTAGCATACTGGCTTTAAAATCTGCAAGATTTAGTTCTGATGCTACTGCTTTTGCAGTATCGTGATTATCGCCTGTAAGCATTATAACATCAATGCCTTTATCTTGAAGTGCTTTAATCGCTTTGGCACTTGTTTCTTTTATTTTATCTCCTATAACTACATATCCTACAACGGTTTCATCTATTGACAAATAAGAAACTGTTTTACCCTGTTTTTGATAAGATTTTGCTTCGTCTTTCATTTTAGAAGTAATATCTGCTTTGGCATATTCCATCATTTTAGGATTTCCTAATGCTACTTTTTTATCTTTTATTATAGCTTCAACACCTTTTCCTGTGACAGCACTAAAATCTTCGGAATTTAAAATTTCTGCGTTATGTTCCTTTCCATATTTAACTGTCGCTTCTGCCAAAGGATGTTCACTATTGGTATTTAATGAAACGATGTATTGAAGTAGCTCATTTTTGTTTAAAGTATCACTAAAAGCACCTACTGTTTCTACCGTTGGTTTTCCTTCTGTAATAGTTCCAGTTTTATCAACTATAAGTGTATTTACCTTATCCATTTTTTCAAGAGCTTCAGCATTTTTAATCAATACACCATTTTGAGCACCTTTACCCACACCAACCATTACAGACATTGGTGTTGCTAAACCTAAAGCACAAGGACAAGCAATGATTAGTACTGCAATTGCATTGACAAACGCATACACATAAACTGGTTCTGGTCCCCAAATAGACCATACAATAAATGTGATAATAGAAATAAGAACTACAACTGGCACAAAATAGCCTGAAACTTTATCTGCTAAATTTTGAATAGGTGCACGACTTCTACTGGCATCATTAACCATATGAATGATTTGTGATAATAAAGTGTCACTTCCTACCTTTTCTGCTTTCATTAAAAAGGATTGATTCCCATTAATGGTTCCGCTACTTACTTTATCTTCTTGAGATTTGTTTACAGGAATAGGTTCGCCTGTAATCATAGATTCATCAATAGTTGTTTCGCCTTCAGTTATCACACCATCTACAGGAATTTTATCTCCTGGTTTTACTTTTAGAATATCATTAAGTTCTATCTCGTCAATACTGACTTCAACTTCTTCACCATCTACTATTTTTATGGCCTTATTAGGTGCTAATTTCAACAGTTCTTTTACTGCCGAATTGGTTTTACTATGGGCACGAGCTTCTAACAACTGACCTAAAAGCACTAACGTTAAAATCACAGTTGCTGCTTCAAAATAGACGTGAACTGCGCCTGATTCAGTTTTAAATTGTTCAGGAAATACATCTGGAAACAACATCCCAAATACACTAAATAACCAAGCCACACCTGCACCAATCCCAATAAGTGTAAACATATTGAGATTCCACGTTTTTATGCTTCTATAAGCACGCTCAAAGAACATCCACGTAGCGTAAAAGACAACTGGAATGGATAAAACAAACTGAATCCAGTTCCAATATTTCTGTTCCATTATATCGTACAACGGATTGTTATTGAGCATTTCGCTCATAGCCATTAAGAAAATGGGCAAGGTAAATGCTGTGGCAATCCAAAATTTCTTTAATAGCTTTTTATACGTTTTTTCTTCTGCTGAACTATCTGCTTCCATTGGGACTAAATCCATCCCACAAATAGGACACGAACCTGCTTCTTCTTTTACAATTTCTGGATGCATCGGACACGTCCATTGTTCCTTTGAAGTTGCTGATAGATTTTGTTCTTCCACCAAATCCATTCCGCAAACAGGACAATCGCCTGGTTTATCATAAGTTTTATCGCCTTCGCAATGCATAGGACAATAAAATGTGCCTGTGCCTTTCCCTTTTTGTTGCTTTTCCTTTTTACCTTTGGTATGATGATGATGATGTTCACCTTGATTATGGATAGTGTATCTATCACTATCTTTTTTTAAGGCTTCTTGAAATGTTTCTATAGGTATGTGTGATTCCATTTCTATGGTAGCTTCTGCCTTTTCTAAATCGACTGTTGCTTTTGAAACGCCTTCTACTTTAGAAAGTGTTTCCTCAACGTGACTGCGACAACCGTTGCAGGTCATTCCGTGTATGTGATATGTGTGTTTCATTGAATTTATTTTTTCTTTTCTTTAAAGAAAAATGAACTAATCCATTCTACTTATATCAGAATTTTAATTTAAACTATCTTTAATTTGTTTCATATAACCAATTATAAGTTCTTTTTCACCTGTCGATAAAAGGGCATTTTTGTGAATTAGCGTATAAGACCAAAGGGGCATTTCGCCATTTTCAATTTGATTGATGATGGATTTTAGTTTACTGTTTTTTCTTCTATTTGAATAATCATCCCATTCATTAAAATTTAATTCTGCCTTGCCTTCTTTGATATGGTCTTCAAGAAACCAGGCTACCGGTTGCACCTTATTGTACCAAGGATATATTGTATTGTTACTGTGGCAATCATAGCAAGAGACTTGTAATTTGTTCTTGATATCATTTGGGACATCATTTACCAACATAAAGTCGGTTTTTGGAACAACTTCACTTTGGTTGCGCGTTGTGGGGATAAATTGAATCCCCACAAACGCCACCAACAACACTATTGCTATGATTTTTAAAATCTTCATTTAGTTAATTTCCTTTTGGACTTTTCCACAGTTCAACATCTTGCTTCCATAATAGGGATTCTTAATATCCTTGCTCATACTTAACCAAGCTGAACCACCATCGTACATTGGACAAAATTGCTCATATAGTTTTACTTGTGTTCCTGTAATAGCTACCATATCAGTAATATCCTTACTTAAAACTTTAAAGTGCTCACGTTGATGTGCTATTGGACTTTCTGAAATATGTTCTGCGTGTTCCGTAGCATCTTCGATAATGTCCTTTAATTCTGACTGCTGGGCATCTGTAAATTTTGAAATGTCAAGCTTTCCTAATGACGTTGCGAGGGTTGCACCCAATTCTTTAGCTTTGGCATTATCATCTACCACTAAGGCATCCTTTAAATTGAAATAGTCATTTAATATTGTTTGAGAATTTGTATCTCCATTCATTGCCATTTTCTTTTTCTTACCATCGTGATGACCATCGCTATTGTCGTGATTCATTTCTGTATTATGACCTTCATCGTTGTTATGTTCTTTTTTTGCGTCTTTACAAGACATTGTTGTTAGGCTTATAAAAGCCATTACCATAATTGTTGTTACTAATTTTACTTTTTTCATTTTGACTTACTTTTAAGATTAATATTTGTTTATATAAAATTGTTATTTATTATTAAAATCGAACTAATAGTCCGCCACCCCAACCATATCGGTTATTATAATTCCCTTGAATTGAAAAATTTCGAGATAAGATGTATGATGCTCCAATTAACCATTGCGTTTCACCTTCATAAGATTTGTTGTTTTCTAACTCATTAACCCATCCAAAATCTGCTCTGTATTCGTATTCTCCTTCGAGAAAAATTCTAGGAAAAATCAATAGTTCTCTGTCTAAACGTATTCTTGGGCGCAGTTGATGGTCCATACTCACATCGACATTAAATCTGTAAGGCGTGAAATATTTAACTCCAACCAATCCCACAGTATTGAATGTATCATAAGAATCTGGTGTTGAAGTTTCAGTATTTACGCCTGCATATACGCGTACCCAATCATTGAGATATCTGTTATAATTTACTTCTATCTCGGCATTTTGGTTATAATCAAACTCGGCACGTAGTGCAAATTCGTTACGGATGCTGCTTGACATCAATAAAAGTTCATTAAAGTTTGAACCTCCACGAAGCATTCCCCACGAATAGTAATGGTCTGTCTCGTCAATTAGGTTTTGTACTGGATAAGGTTTCATCCTTTCATCTCGTGGTGTATCATAGCTAAATACTCTTGCCATACCACCCATCATATGATATAACACGTGACAATGAAAGAACCAATCACCATATTCTTCGTTATAAAATTCGATGACCACTTTTTGCATAGGTGGTACATTGACGGTATGTTTTAATGGGGAACGTTCGCCATTTTCATTGATGACCCTAAAGTAATGTCCGTGTAAGTGCATTGGATGATGCATCATTGTTAGGTTATTCAAAGTAATTCTAGTAACCTCTCCACCTTTAATTTTAATTTTGTCTGTTTCCGAAAGTGGTATGCCATTCAAACTCCAAACATAACGTTGCATATTACCTGTTAGATTAAGTAAAAGGTCGGTTACAGGTATGTCTGCCTTATAAGTCGTGTTTTCTTTTGCCTTTAAAAAATCATAATTGAAATAGGTTTTACGTGTGTCATAATTAAATGAAGTGGTGTCCTTTTGCATTGTAGACATCATATGATTCATTGGCGTCGCATCCTTTTTCATTTCCATATTCATATCATTATCCATCTTCATCTGTCCGTCTTTCATATCCATCTTCATCTTCATTCCATATGTCTGCATCAAAAACTCTGGTGTTTTTTTCTTGTGATTGCCCACCATTGCAGGTGCACCCATCTTCATATCCATTTTTGCCATTTGCTTCATCATAGCCACTTTATCTGGTCTGTCTATTACAGTAGCTGGATACAATTTTCCGCTACCCAAACGGATTGAGGTGTTGCCAGAACCATCTTGGGCTGTTGCGGTAATTTCTAATGTACCTTCTGGGATAGTTACTATAACATCATAGGTTTCGGCAATTGCAAAAAGAAATCGGTTTTTATATTCTGGTGTTACATCTACACCATCACTCGCAACTATCATCGGGTTACCACCACCAAAATCCACCCAATAATAAGATGAAGCAGATGCGTTGATAAAACGTAATCGTACTTTTTCACCTGTTTTAAACTCTGAATATTCTGCAAGTTTTTTACCATTAGCTAAAAACGCAGGATAATAGACGTCCGCAATGTCTGCACCTTCCATTCTATCGCGCCAAAATTTGAATTGTGCGCCTAATGCACCTTCTTTAATAACTCTGCTTAATGGTACTGCTGTCCCTTTTTTAACCTGATACCATTCGTTTCCCCGTTTAAGGTTTCGTAACACATTCATTGGCTTTTCGTTTGTCCAATCGGAAAGGACTACGACTAAATCCTTATCATAGTCCAAGGTCTTTTCTTTAGGATGAATGACTATTGAGCCATAAACTCCTTTTTGCTCTTGCAACATCGTGTGGGAATGATACCAATATGTGCCAGATTGGTTTATAGGTATTCTATATTGAAATGTAGTATTTGCTTTTATAGGTGGCGTAGTTAAATAAGGTACACCATCATAAAAATTAGGAAGTATTAAACCGTGCCAATGTACAGAGGTTTCTTCATCCATTTTATTGGTTACATTAATAATAGCGAGGTCACCTTCATTAAATTCTAATGTAGGACCTGGAATTCCACCATTAATGGTCATTCCGTTTGCGGTGACACCTCCAAGCGTCATTTCATTTTTTTCTATGGTAAGGTTATATTCTCTAATTGGGCGTCCTTCTTCTTTTCTGTCTTCACCATTTGTTCCAACTTGGGCGAATGCCATTGAAGTTAAGAATAAGAGAAGTATTGTGTTAAATGTTTTCATTGTTTACTTAATTAAATAATTAATGATTGTACTTTGCACATAGTAAGTCTTCACAGATTCTATCTGGTTCATTTGAAACTTTAATTGCAACTCTTGAATATCCAAAACATCATTAAAATCAATGGTTCCTGTTTCGTAACTTTTTATTAGAATGTCTTCTGCATCTTTAGCCTGTTTTAGGTTTTTGGCTTGGGTAGCATAACTTATTCTTGCAGAAATGCGTTCGTTAATCGCCTTGTCTAAAAGCGTTTCCAATGCATTTAAACGTTCCTGTTTTTGAGCAGTAATTTCCTGCTGTTGCAAATCATTTTGTTTGGTTTGGGATTTATATTTCTTATTGAAAATTGGGATAGATACCGAAACCATTGGCATTACAATATCCTTTCCGTTATCGCTGAAATCCATATTTGGTCTTTCAGCAACATTGATATAATCTAATCCAAAACCAATCATTGGACTGCTTTCTTTTTGATTCAATAATTCTGATTGCTCTATGGATTGATAGAGTTTATCAAATTTTAGTAATTCAGGATGCAATACTAATTTTTCAAAAGTAATATCAAAGTCTTCAGAAGGTATAATTAAGCTATCTACCATATTGACTGTAACATCATTTTCCCTATTCAATAGGTTGTTAAATTTGGTCTGTTCTGCTAAAAATTGTTGGTGCAATACGTCTTTTAATTGTTGCATTTCGTTCTGACGCATTTGTAATCGTAATACATCTACTGCAGATGCTTTACCAACCTCAACAGAAGTCAAAGCCATTGTTTCATAAGTTTCTAACAGATTGATATTCTCTGTTAATACCTTTTGTTTTGCTTTATTAGCATATAGTCTATAATAAGATTGTGAAACTGAAGACATTAATTTTCGCTTCGCAATTACAATATCTTCATACTTAACATCTGCTAACGAACTAACGTAATTTTCTCTTGCCGAAATATTACCAAACCACGGTAACATTTGTTTTGCAGACACCTTAAAGCGTTGAGCACCTGTTCGAGTTTCTGGTTCACTTACAAAATAACCAACTCCAAATTCGGTATTAGGAATAGTGTTGACCTCGTTTACCTTTTCGGAAGCTCTTTTGTATTGTAACTCAAACTTTTGAATTTCTGGATTGTTTGTTAAGGCTTCATCGATAAGTATTTCTAATTGTTGAGCGTTCGCAAAAAGACTCAAGAAACAAGAGCCAAGAGCCAAGACGATTTTTATTTGTATTGATTTATATTTCATTTTGATGTTCTTTTAAGTTGAACTTCTGCTTTCCAGCTATACAATGCTGGTACAACAAACAAAGTGATTAAGGCTATAAGCATTCCACCAAAACTTGGTATTGCCATAGGTATCATAATATCACTACCTCTTCCTGTAGATGTTAATACTGGTAATAATGCCAATATGGTAGTAGCAGTTGTCATTAAACAAGGTCTAATACGTTTTTCTCCTGCTTCTACTACTGATGCTCTGATTTCTTTTTTATTTTCTGGTGTATTTCTATCAAATGTTTGTGTTAAATAAGTTGCCATTACAACTCCATCATCGGTTGCGATACCAAATAGTGCAATAAACCCAACCCAAACCGCTACACTTAAATTAATGGGGTGCATTTGAAATAAATCGCGCAGATTTTCACCAAAGACATTGAAGTTTAAGAACCAATCTTGACCATAGAGCCATATCATTACAAAACCACCAGCAAAAGCAACTGCAATACCTGTGAATACCATTAGTGATGTCCCTACTGAACGAAATTGGAAATACAGAATTAAGAAAATGATTGCCAACGCTAAAGGCACAACAACCGACAAGGTTTTTTCTGCTCTTAATTGGTTTTCATACGTTCCCGTAAATTGGTAGTTGATACCTTTTGGGACTACCAATTCGCCACTATCTATCTTTTCTTGAATTAAGGTTTGTGCATTTTCTACCACATTGACTTCTGCAAAACCATCCATTTTATCAAATAACACATAGCCAACTAAAAAAGTGTCTTCACTTTTAATTACTTGTGGACCTTGTTCATATTTTATAGTCGCTAATTCACTTAAAGGAATAGGGCTTCCTTTTTCAACAGGCACATAGATTTGTTTTAAATCGGTTGGATTTGCTCTTAATTCTCTTGGGTAACGAACTCTAACACCATAACGCTCACGACCTTCTACTGTCTGTGTTAATACCATACCACCAACAGCCACTTTCAAAACATTTTGAACTTCCTCAATGGTTACGCCATAACGAGCAATTTTCTCTCTATCAATATCAATTAACAAATAGGGTTTACCTACAATACGGTCTGCAAAAACAGCTTCATCTTTTACACCTTCAGCTTGTTTTAAAATATCTTCTAATCGCATTCCAAACGCTTCAATCTGCTTTAAATCTTGCCCTTTTATTTTAATACCCATTGGTGCTCGCATTCCTGTTTGCAACATTACCAATCGGGTTTCAATAGGTTGTAGCTTTGGTGCAGACGTTACGCCTGGTAATTTGGTCACTTTTACAATTTCGTTCCAAATATCATCTGGTGATTGTATTTCAGGTCTCCAATTTCGATAGAACTCGCCATTATTGTCTGGAATGAGTTGAGACCTTTCGACTGTGCTCAAGGTGACATTTTCTGTATTATTTGGATTTGCGATAAATCGACCATCTTTTAATTCAAACAAGCCATCATTATTCACTTTGTAGCGTTGACGTTCTCGGTTTTCATTCAGCATATATTCTGACTTATACTGAATAACATTTTCATACATTGATAGTGGTGCTGGGTCTAATGCAGATTCTGTACGACCTGCTTTTCCAACTACAGTTTCGATTTCAGGAATACTGGCAACTGCCATATCTAACTGCTGTAAAACACGCTTATTTTCTTCTACACCAGAATGTGGCATAGAAGTAGGCATCAATAAAAAAGAACCTTCATTTAACGATGGCATAAATTCTTTGCCTGTGTTTTTCATAATGAAAAAACCAGCAATGACAATTGCAGTTGGAATTGAAAGAAATAGTAATTTATTATCTAAACACCATCTTAAAATTCGAGTATAATACCTGATAAACAATGAGAAAACACCCAATAAGCCAAAGCAAATGACACCAACAAAGATGAGGTTCCAGAAGATACTTTTATCAACTCCTAAAGGTCTCCAATATTCCGCTAACAGAAATACTATTGCAGTTGTACATATTATGATATTAATTAAGTTGGATTGTTTTTCTGTTATTTTATTTTGAGTACTTAACAATGCTGTGATACTAAAAGCTATCAATATTAATCCTAACCAATAACCATAGATTATTGCTATTATCCCTAATACTATTAAAACACCATTTAAAGCATATTTAAAATGTGTTTTTATGCTTTTCTTTCTGAATAAAAACGCTGCAAAAGGTGGAATTAAAAACAATGCTACAATTATTGAAGCTGTTAATGCAAAGGTTTTTGTGAATGCTAATGGTCTGAATAATTTTCCTTCAGCGCCAATCATTGTAAAAACAGGTATAAAACTTATAATTGTTGTCATTACTGCGGTTACAATTGCGCCAGAAACTTCGGCTGTTGCATTGTAAACTACAGTATTAATGGATTGTGTTCCATTATCTTCATCTAAATGCCGAATGATGTTTTCTGAAAGTATGACACCAACATCTACCATTGTACCAATAGCAATAGCAATACCAGACAAGGCTACTATGTTTGCATCAACATTAAAGAGCTTCATTGCTATAAATACCATTAAAACTGCAACTGGTAATAATCCAGATATTAGTACTGAAGCTCGAAGGTTAAATACCATAATGATTATTACCAAAATGGTTATTAAGATTTCTAAAGTCAAGGCTTCATTGAGTGTACCTAAAGTTTCTTGTATCAATTCTGTTCTGTCATAAAAAGGCACTATGGTAACTTGTGATGTTCTTCCATCTGCCAAAACTTTTGAAGGTAATCCGGCACTTAATTCATTAATTTTTTCCTTTACGTTATTAATGACTTCCATTGGGTTTGCTCCATAACGAGCCACCACAACAGCACCAACAACTTCAGCACCTTCTTTATCCAATAAACCTCGTCTTGTTGCTGGACCTAATGAAACTTTTCCAATGTCTTTAATTTTTATTGAAGTGAAATTTTCAGAATCAACTACAGCATTTTCAATATCTGCAATGGATTTTACATACCCCAAACCACGAACTAAATATTCAGCTTGGTTAATTTCCAAGGTTTGTGCGCCAATATCCTTATTACTTTCTTTTACAGCTTTAACAATATGATGTAACCCAATGTTATATTGACGCATTAGTTCTGGGTTTACATCCACTTGGTACTCTTGAACATAACCACCAATTGATGCAACTTCAGAAACACCGCTTGCAGAGGACAAGGCATATTTAACATAGTAATCTTGAATACTACGTAATTCGTGTAAATCCCAACCACCTGTTACATTACCGTTCTCATCACGACCTTCAAGTGTGTACCAAAATATTTGTCCTAATCCTGTGGCATCTGGACCTAACGCTGGATTAACACCTTCGGGTAATAAACCACTTGGTAAGGAATTAAGTTTTTCGAGAATACGACTTCTGCTCCAGTAAAATTCTATATCCTCTTCAAAAATGATATAGATGCTTGAAAACCCAAACATAGAGGAACTACGAATGGTTTTCACTCCAGGAATACCCAATAATGATGTGGTTAATGGATAGGTTATTTGGTCTTCTATATCTTGTGGGGAACGACCATCCCACTTGGTAAATACGATTTGTTGATTTTCACCTATATCGGGAATAGCATCTACTGCTACAGGGTTACTTGGCAAAAATCCTGTATCCCAATTAAAAGGTGCATTAACAGTTCCCCATCCAATAAAAAGGACAAGTAGTAAAACTGCAACGAGTTTGTTTTCTATTAAAAATTTGATGCTTTTATTTAGCATATGATTGATTTTAAACAATTAGACAATAGTGTTGTAAAAACACCGAATACAGTAAATTATCCTTACGACATTGCAGTCATAGGATAAAAGAGTCTATTGTTTAAAAATCAAATTAAGTATGTCTCGTCAATCTTGTAGAGTTGCCTTATGACGAGTGGTGGTTTGTATTCTTCGTAGGTAGATACATTACTGTCTAAACCTTCAAAAAGGTTAATGTAAGTATAAACAAATGAAGCGATGAATACTTGTTGCTCAAACGTGATTTTGTCAACTTGCAATTGTAATTCGTCTTGACCTTCAATTGCTAATTGTTTATCATCACAACAATTTTTCTTGGTAATAGAACATTCTTCGGTTGAAGGCTTTTCCATTTCCATTCCGCAACCTTTGGCTTTTTGAAAGATAGCAGATTCTACTAAAGTATCTCCACAATAATGCATATTCACAGTAAATGACATTGTAGAGAATAACACTACAAAAGTCATTGCTAAAGACATTATTTTATGGAAAATCTGCTTCATATTGATTGCGAAGTTACGAAATTTTAACAACTATTGATTTTGTTTAACAGAAGTTTAATTGATTAATCTGCTTAATCCCATTTCATTTTCTGCAATCGAACTGCATTTAAAATTGCTAATAATGCTACTCCTACATCTGCAAAAACAGCTTCCCACATTGTGGCTAAACCACCTGCTCCTAATATCAAGACAATAACTTTAACTCCAAACGCTAAAATGATATTCTGCCAAACTACTTTGCGTGTAGAACGACTTATTTTAATGGCTCTAACTACTTTTGAAGGCTGGTCGGTTTGAATGATAACGTCTGCTGTTTCAATAGCTACATCACTACCCAAACCACCCATTGCAATTCCAACGTTACTTGCTGCTAAAACAGGCGCATCGTTTATACCATCCCCTATAAATGCTACTTTATTTTCAGGATTCTTTTTTAAAATTTCAACTTCGTTTAACTTATCTTCTGGTAATAAACCACCTTTAGCATTTTCAATATTTAGTTCTTTAGCGACTTGTTGAGTAATGGAATCTTTATCACCAGAAAGCATCATAATATTTTTAATGCCTACTTTGTGTAATGCTGTAATTGTTTCTTTTGCATCTTCCTTTAATTCATCTGCTATGACTACATAACCTGCAAATTGATTATCGATTGCAACTAATACTATCGATTCTACAATAGATTCCGTTTCCGTTGGAACATTTATATTATTCGCAGTCATTAAGGCTTTATTTCCTACTAAAACTGTTTTACCATTTACAATTCCTTTTAATCCTTTACCTGCAATTTCAGAAACGTCTTGAGCTTCAAAATCTTCTCCTTCTGATTTATACTCTAAAATTGCTTTAGCAATTGGATGCGTGGATTGTTCTTCCATCGCCATTAAATATTGCATAAATTCGGTTTCTTTCCAATCAATTGCTTTTACTTCTTTGATTTTAAAAACACCTTTAGTTACGGTTCCTGTTTTGTCCATTACCAAAGTATTTATCTTGGTCATTGCATCTAAAAATGAAGCACCTTTAAATAAGATTCCATTTTTTGAAGCTGCTCCCAATCCACCGAAATATCCTAATGGAATTGAAATCACTAACGCACAAGGACAAGATATTACCAAGAAAATTAATGCTCTGTATAACCAATCTCTAAACACATAATCATCTACAAAAAAGTAAGGTATAAAAGTAACACCAATAGCTAAAAACACTACAATTGGTGTGTAGATACGAGCAAACTGTCTGATGAATAATTCTGTTTTAGATTTACGTGCTGTTGCATTTTGAACCAAGTCTAATATTCTCGCAATAGAACTGTCTTCAAACTTATTGGTTACCTCAACTTCAATAACGCTTTCCAAATTAATACTACCCGCGTAAACCTTTGCTTCTTTTTGAATGGAATCTGGTTTGCTTTCTCCTGTTAACGCAGCTGTATTTAAAGATGCTTTTTCGGATAATAAAATGCCATCCAATGGAATTTTTTCACCTACACGAATTTGAATTTTCTCTCCAATATTGACAACTTCAGGCGAAACACTTTTATAATCTCCCTCACGAAATACATTGGCTTCTTTAGGTCTAACATCTAATAATGCTTTTATATTTCCTTTTGCACGATTTACAGCAGCACTTTGAAATAATTCGCCTACTGCATAAAATAGCATTACTGCAACACCTTCGGGATATTCACCAATAACAAATGCACCAATGGTTGCTATAGACATTAAAAAGAACTCTGTAAAAACATCACCTTTTTTAATACTAATCCAACCCTCTTTTACAACAGGAAACCCTACAGGAAGATATGCAATACCATACCAAGCAATACGAATCCAATCCTTAAAGAATGAAACATCAAAATAATCTAAACCTATACCAATGATAAGCATTGTAAAACTTATTATTGCAGGCACGTAGGTTTTGAATGCACTTCCATTACCGTGATTATGACCATCATTATGCGTGTGTTGCACTTCTGAATTTGGTTTTAAATCTCTTAAATTGACTTTCTTTTTTTTCATTTAGTTTTGTTTTAGCAACAACTTTTGTTTTGTTGAATTGGTGGACAAGGAACTGTACCATAAGAACAATACACACAACAATCACCTTCGTTTGGTTTTAGAACCGTTTTACAATGCTCACACTCGTAAAAGAATTGACAAGCGTTAGTTGGCATATCTTCCACTTTTTTATGACCGCAGTTAGGGCAAGTGATTTCCGATTTTAATATGGTTTGCATCAATTTTCTTTTTTATCAGTTACTTTATAACCTGTAGCATTAATTGCTTTCTCAATCTCCAATTCATTGGTTTTAGTTTCGTCAAACTCAATGATTGAGTTACCATTTTCGTATGATGTTTTTGAGTTTACAATTCCGTTAAGTTTATTTACTTCGTGGTTTACGTGAGCTTCACAACTGGCACAGGTCATACCACTTATTTTATACTCTGTTGTTTTGATATTTGAGTTATTAACTATTATGATTTGTTTTTCGGTTTTTGGATATAACATACTTGAGTAGTATGGGAAAGCCAACATCACAATTGCAAATGCTGTTACCACTCCTAAAAAGGTTTTTGAATGCATAAATTTTGGTTTTTCATCCGTTTCACATTCGCCGCAGTCTATTTCTTTTTCTGGCTTGAATTTTTGATACCAAGCAAAGAGAAGAACTACTATTGTTAGCCCAATTAAGTAAGGTCTAAATGGTTCTATCCAAGAAAAAGTTGAAGCTACACCGCTTGTTCCTGCTATTAAAGCCAAAACAGGTGTTATACAACATAATGAAGCTGTAATTGCTGTAAGCAAACTTGTTATCGCTAATTTACTTTTCATAATTACTTAATTCTTTGATTACAAAAATGCAATTAAAAACAGTGCAATGGAAGTGCATTTATTATCCACTACACTTATCACATATACCTTTTACAACCAAGTTTACATTTTCTGAAACAAATCCGTTAGGCACTTTTATTTGTGGAATTTTATGGTCAGTTAAACAAGTTGTTTCATTACAATTATTACAATGAAAATGTAAATGCAAATCGTTTTTAATATCACAATTACATCCCTCTTCGCATAACGCATATTTTGTTATCCCTGTGCCATCGTCTATTTGGTGCACGATGCCTTTTTCTTCAAAAGTCTTTACGGTTCTGTACAAGGTTGTCCTGTCTGCTTTTTCAAAAGCATTTTCAATATCACTTAATGTTACCGCTATCTCTTTTTCTGCAAGAAACTTATAAATTAACATACGCATTGCTGTAACACGAATATTTTTTGACTCTAATACTTGTTCTATTGTTTCCATAATTAATCGTGGTCTTCCGCTTCTCCTTTTTTCATTTCTGCCATAAGATAATAAGCATTGTTATAAGCGAATTTTGTGTTTTCATCTATTTCTTCAGTAAATTTAATTGCTACCCATTTGCCATCTTTTTCTCCAACAATCACTTCAACAGGTTTAAAGCTCCAATCATCATTTTCTTTTTCTCCTGAAAATATATAATGTTTATCTCCTTCTTTAAAAATGGCACTTTCCGGTAATGCTTTAGTTTGGGTATTATTTACTTGAATTTTACCTTGAATATACATCCCAGGAATTAAATTACCTTTTTTGTTTTCTATTTCTGCGTGAACGTGAACTGCTTTCGGGCTGTCTTCAAACGTTTTACTCACGGAATAGATTTCTGCGGTAAGTTCTGTATCTGGTATAGATTGTACCGTAAAGTTTACTCTTTGACCCTTCTGTACTTTATGGACATCTTTTTCAAAGACCATAAAATCTGCGTGAGCGTGATGCGTATTTACTACCTCAAACAACTCTGTTTGTGGCTCTACATATTGTCCTGTTTTTACTTCAACTTTTTGTACGAAACCCTCTATTGGACTTCGCAATGCTATGCGCTGTGAAATTGTGCCATTACGAACAGAAGTTGTATTGACGTTCAATATTCTTAATTGTGCTTGCAGACCATTTACTATTGCTTTTGAAGCATCATATTCTGCTTCTGCCTTTTGAAAATTAGCACCAGAGCCAACGCCTGCTTCATACAGCTTTTGTTGACGTTCATAATTCTTTTTTAGAAAATTACTATTGCTATAAGCGTTTAAATAATCCGTTTGTAATTTTATAATATTTGGGTGCGATAGATAAGCCACTACTTGACCTTTATTAACCTTATCACCTTCAATCACTTCAATTGAAACGACATTTGCACCAACAACAGTAGTAATAGCTGCTTCGTTTTGTGGTGGTACTTCTAACGTTCCGTTTGCTTCTACATAGCCGCTCATATTACGTAATGCCAACGTATCTATTTTCATTTTTAAAGCATCGAATTGCTGTTGTGATAGCATTACTTCTTCGCTTTCATTATGTTCTTCATTAACTTCTGTTTTTTCTTCCTCATCGTGGGAATGGCCATCATTCTCGTTATGATTTTCTTTATTTCCGCAAGCTGAAACAAAAATGGTTAACACCATTACGGTAAGAATTTTATATATTTTATTTTTCATTGTCTTATTGATTAAAATATTGTAATTGAAATGTGCTTTCTAAATAGTTTACTAATGCAGTCTGTGCTTCAAGTTCCGATTGAATTGCTTCTTTTATCAACTGCGTAAATGCAGTATAATCAATTTCGCCTTCTCTATATGCCAGTAATGCACCTGTTTTTTGCTCTTTTGTTAATGGTAAAACTTGGTCTTTGTAAAACTCCCAAGACGTTTTCCATTTGAAATAATTTTCTTTAGCCTGAACAAACCTTGATTGTACTTCCTGTTTTTTGAACGCTACGTTGGTTTCTGCTATTTCTTTATCAATTCTGGCACTTCTAACTTGTGCTTTGTTAGAACCTGATAAAAACGGAATTGAAATTCCTGCTTGATAGGTGTAAAATCCTGAATTGCCATTGACACGCTGTAAGCCACCTTGAAGATTGAACTTCGGTAAATTATCTGCCTTTGCAGCTTTATATTTGGCTTCTGCTTCATCTACAATGTTCTGCGACATACTGTACAATGGATGATTTTCAATACTGAACGTTTCCATATCATTCTCCATCACTACGTCAAACTCATCTGAAACTGTAAAAACTTCTTCTGATACCAACCACAAATTGAATTGTTGTAAGGCAATAAGATAATTACTATAGGCTTGCGCTTTTTTATTCTGAATTTGAAACGCTTGATTTTTTGCTGCTGAATATTCTAATTTAGAAATGGCTTCGACTTCATAATTTAAAGCTACTGCTTGTTCAAATTTGGAATAAATGGAATCCAGTTCTTTATACAAGTTATAGTTCCGTTTCATTTGATAGCATTTAGACCACGCTTTTTTTACTTCCAATTCCAGTTCCAATTCGGAAAGTTGAAAGGCTTTTTGTGCTAACTGAATGCGTTGTTCTTGTAACTTCCTTTTTGAACCAATACCAAACACATCAATATTAGATTGACCAATACCTATGGTTGTATAAATACCATTGCCACTATTAACTTCTTCTCCACCTGTAAAAATTTGAGTCGTTCCGAAATCATAGGCAGTCGCTTTTAATTGTTCTTGTTTTGTAATTTCCAACTGCTTTTGCTTCAATAATGGATAATTACTTTTTGCGAGTTTAACAGCTTCCTGTAATGAAATTTCGGGAATTGTATCATTCAACTCTTGTGCATTACTTTGTGGTGAAAAGCCAAATAGTAATAATACAACTGCTGTTGCTGTTACTAACTTTTTATTTGGCTTAAACGTAAAAGATTTGTTTTCTACCCAATGATATAAAATTGGTAAAACAAATAAGGTAAGCAAAGTTGAAGTTAATAATCCACCAATAACTACAGTTGCCAAAGGACGCTGTACTTCTGCACCAGCTGATGATGAAATAGCCATTGGTAGAAAGCCTAATACATCTGTAAAAGCAGTTAGCATAATAGGTCTGATTCTTCGTTTAGTACCTTCAACTATTCTATCCTTTAAATTGGTTACACCTTCTTCTTTTAATTCGTTGAGTCCGCTTATCATTACCAATCCATTTAATACCGCAACACCAAACAACACAATAAAACCAACACCTGCCGAAATACTAAATGGCATATCACGCAACCATAAGGCTACTACACCACCAATAGTTGCCATTGGGATGGCTATATAAATCATTAAGGTTTGAGGTAGTGATTTTAATGCAAAGTATATTAGTATAAATATGAGTAATAAGGCGATAGGAACAACGGTTTGTAATCGGTTGCTGGCACGTTCCAGATTTTCAAATGCACCACCATAGCGAATAAAATAACCCGATGGTAGTTCCAATTGTGCATCTAATTTTGATTTTATTTCAGTTACCAACGATTTTACATCTCGACCTCTGACATTGATACCTACATAGGTTCTTCTGTTGGTATTGTCTCTACTTATTTGCATTGGTCCTGCTTTGTAACTTACATCAGCTACTTCGCGAAGTGGAATCTGTGCACCAGAAGGTAAGTTGATAAACAAATTTTGCACATCTGTTATGTCTTTACGATTATGAGAACTTAACCTAACCACCAAATCAAATCGCTTTTCTCCTTCAAATATAGTACCTGCTACTCCTCCTGCAAAAGCTGATTGCACAATTTGATTTAACGTGTTTATTTGAAGTCCGTATTGTGCCAATTTATTTCTATTGTAAGTAATGGTCATTTGTGGCAATCCTTTCGTAGCTTCTGCTCGCATATCACCTATACCTTCAGTACCTGCAATAATTTTTGATATTTCCTCTGCTTTTTGAGCGAGGATGTTTATATCTTCGCCATAAAGTTTAACAGCAATATCTTCTCTAATACCTTCAAGCAACTCGTTAAAACGCATTTCAATAGGTTGGGTAAACTCATAATTAACGCCAGGAATAATTTCGACTGCCTCTTTTATTTCTTCAATGAGTTCATCTTTTGAAGACACTGTTGTCCATTCGCTTTTAGGTTTTAGGATTACAAAAATATCCGCAAAATCCATCGGCATTGGGTCTGTAGGCACTTCGGCAACACCAATACGACTAACAATTTTTTCTACTTCTGGAAATTTTGCTTTTACTATTTGCTCTATTTTAGTGGTAGTTTCAATGGTTTCAGTAAGGGAACTACCTGGTTTTAAAATAGCGTGAAATGCAATATCACCTTCATCGAGTTGCGGGATAAATTCACCACCCATTCTTGAAAACATAAAAACGGTTATCCCAAACAACACAACTGCAATACCAATTACCCATTTACCTTTTCGCAAGGCTCTAACCAATATAGGTTGATATTTGTCTTCAACCCAATGTACAAATCTATCTCCATAAGATTTTTTATCATTTTTTGGTGCTCTTAACACTAAAGCAGACATCATTGGCACATAGGTTAAACACAGTACCATTGCACCAATCATAGCAAAAATAAAGGTCAATGCCATTGGTTTAAACATCTTTCCTTCAATACCTTGTAAGGCTAAAATGGGTAGAAAAACGATAAGGATAATCAACTGACCGAAAAACGCAGCGTTCATCATCTTTTTTGAAGCATTAGACGCCACTTTATCTCGCTCTTTGGATGTAAGCTGTTTCTTTTTTAGTACTTGTGATGCAATGAGAAATACTGTACTTTCTACAATAATTACAGCGCCATCAACTATAATACCGAAATCTATTGCTCCCAAACTCATTAAGTTTACCCAAACATCGAACACGTTCATTAAAATAAAAGCGAATAATAAGGATAATGGTATTGTTGAAGCAACGATTAAACCACCTCGCCAATTACCCAATAAGAAGATAAGCACAAAAATAACTATCAATGCACCTTCAATAAGATTTGTGGTTACAGTAGAAGTTGTTTCTCCAATTAATTTACTTCGGTCTAATAAGGGTTCAATAATTACACCTTCAGGTAATGACTTTTCAATTTGAGTCATTCGCTCTTTTACATTGGCAATAACATCATTGGAATTTGCACCTTTTAGCATCATCACCAATCCACCTACAACTTCACCTTCACCATCTTGGGTTAATGCACCGTAACGTATGGCAGAACCGAATTGCACAGTTGCAATATCATTAATAGTTACAGGAATATTATTAACGGTTTTTACCGTAATTTTTTTAATGTCTTCTAAACTCCGTACCAAGCCTTCTCCACGAATAAAATTAGCCTGATGGTTCTTTTCAATATATGCACCACCTGTATTTTGATTATTGGCTTCAAGTGCATTAAAGACATCTGTAATGGTCAATCCAATTGCGTTTAAATCGTTTGGGTCAACCGCGACTTCGTATTGTTTAATTTTACCGCCTATGGCGTTAACCTCAACCACACCTTCTACCATTGCCATTTGACGTTGTACAATCCAATCCTGCATTGAGCGTAAATCTGCAATGTCGTATTTGTCTTTATACTCTGGTGCTACTTTTAAGGTGTATTGATAAATTTCCCCTAATCCTGTGGAAATAGGTCCCATAGTAGGTTCTCCAAAACCAGCTGGAATTTGTTCTTTGACTTCGTTTAGTTTTTCGGCTACTAATTGACGAGGTAGATAGGTTCCCATATCATCGTCGAATACGATGGTAACAACCGATAAGCCAAAACGAGAGATTGACCTAATTTCCTTTACATCAGGCAGGTTGCTCATTGCAACTTCCACAGGGTAGGTTACAAATTGTTCAATATCTTCTGTACCTAAATTAGGTGCTTGTGTAATAACCTGTACTTGGTTATTGGTAATGTCTGGAACAGCATCGATTGGCACTTTGGTCATACTCCAAATACCTGCTCCAATTATGGTAAGCGTAAGCAAACCAATAATGAATTTGTTATTGATTGAAAAATCAATGATTTTATTAATCATAGTAAAATTTTAATTCAGTTAAACATATCATTTTGCGCTTCGCGCAAAATAAAAGCGAAGCAATGCTTTTGTTAAAAAGCATTGCGTAAGGATATAGCTATCCTTTAAAAAACTGAATTATACTTTAGGTGGCTGGAAAAGTGATTCCAAATATCTGGAAGTGAAGTTTACTTTATGTAAATTATATTGTTTTTTCTTTTCAAACTTTAGTCGATTGGTTAAAGCCAAATTATTGTTAGCTATAATTAACACTAAAGGGTGACAACATTGATTATGGGAATGGACTGGTGTATTCTCCTTATCTGGGTTATGATGATGCTCTCCATTTTTAGAATCGCCGTCAATGTAGTCTTCAACTACATAATCAAGGAAAGAGTCTCCATAAATTTTATGGTCTTGATAATGGGTAATTACATTTGAAATTTCTTTAATTGGACCACAAAAGTCCATATCTATGCTTATCCCTTGAAAAAAGAATAAAATAGACATTGATATGGAAACAAATATTTTCATATAATTTATACAAATATACAAATTATTGAATGCAATGGTGTTGCAAATAAATTGATTGGTAAATTACAAAAACCATAGAGCATCTTTAGCATCGTCTGGAACACCATTATTAAATCGTGGTGCTATTTGTGCTACCATTTCTGGGTATTTTATGGTAATAGGTACATTTTGTTGTCGAAGTGATTTCCAATACAATCTGCTAAATTGATATACCTGTGTTAATAACTCTAAAACCACGTCTGCATCTTCAAAAGCATCTTCATCTGGACTGCTTATTTTTATCTTTATTGGAAATGGATAACCGTCTGTATCAGAATAAAAACGGTCGTTTGGATAGCGTGCATTATTGAAAAGTAAAAATTTATTTAAACCTATACGAATGTATGTACCACTTACGGGCATTAATTTATCTCCCCAATTTACATCGTAAGCAATCATGTCTTCTGCTTCGGTTTTATTGATATTCAAAATATATAAAGGCACTCCTAATTTTAGTTTGTTCATCCCATCAATAATTGGTTTTAGTTCTTCATAGCTCATTTCTTTATAAAAATGAATGACTACTTTATCTGCTTGACTTACGGACGTAAAATCTCTAATTGCCTTTAATATGCTGCCTGCTAATAGTTCTGTTTCGTTTTGGTTGAAGTATTCAAAATTTCTGAATAATCCATTATTTTGAAAACTAAAAGCACTTGCTATATACCTTCTGTTTTCGCCTTGATTGGTAAATGCTCCTACACCTATAACCAATTCTTTCTTATCGGTTACTGCCAGCTTCCAAGGTGCTCCGCCTAATTTGGCGTGAATAGCTAATGCCATATTTTGTAATGAAAACTGAAAATTGTATTGGTCTTGGATGTTTACAATCATTTTTTCGTAATCCACTACTTGGGTTACAATGCCTTCATTTAAAAACAATTCTTTAATGTGGATGTAAATTTCCCTATCGTCTGGATGTGGTGTAAATTTATCGAAAGGACTGATGTAAAATGCTGCATACTTTATATTGTCGTGGTCAAACGTTAAACTTTCGAGTTTTTGAACGATTTCTGGAATTGGGTCGTTTTCATTTGTGAATTCAATAAAGTGTTCTTTTGAAGCTGTAGCCTTGATATTTACATAGGCTTCCAATCCTTTATAATAGTTTTTTGCGGTATTTACACCTTCTTTTAGATTTTGATAGAAAGACAACACAGAATCTTTATGTGAGGTATGGCAAATGAAAAAAATCTTGATATTTTGATTGTTTGGCCGTCTGTAAGGATTTAGGATATTCATTGCCTTTTTAGGCACAAGATGGGTTTTCTTATTACCATATTGGTCTTTACCAAACTCTAATAAACCCAAGTTAGGATTTATATGGTTTATTCGGTTACCAGGAACATCTATAAAAGCATCTTCCTTAAAAGGAAATAAGGCTTTAAATTCTTCTGTAAACAAATATTTTTCTGCAAATTTGGAAATAAGTGCTATATACTTTTGGTATTTGTTGGCTGGTCTTACTGGTTCTTCAATAGGTATATCTAATGCTCGTGCTAATGGTAAACTAAAAATTGGGAATGCTTGGTCAAACTGAATAGCATTGTAAAATTCTTGTTTTTCCTCTGTGTCGAGGTCCATTTGGTAATTGAACGTTTTTTGACCATATACACAACGCCTTATTAACTCTGAATCCTCTATATCCTTAACCGACGTTGTAAGGACTTTTGATGTGCCATCATACGATACAATAAGTTCTGGTAAGTCGGTTAATTTTGCAAATTGTATTTTAAATGAAAACTTGTAATATAAATTATAATGTTCTGTATTCCCTTTAAGAGAAGGCATCCACACTTGCACATCACCAACAAAGTTTTTTACAACTACATAGTCTTTTGCTTTAAAATAGTTTCTTAATTGGTGTTTAAGGTATTGCTTATATATTCTTAATTCTCTACCATCTACTAAATTGAGTTTAATACTTGATGCATCTGGTACTTCTGTTGTAAATGTTGTAAATATTTGGTCTGTGTTAGATAAGTCTGCATCTGGAAACACCTCTTTAATCTGCCTTGAAAATTTAGATTTATGTATAGGATGACTACCTTCAATATCTTCTAAAGTTAAATAAATGGTAGGCGCACTATTAGGCCATTTAAAGTTAAGTATGTTCGTTTTGAGGTGTTCTTGCATTGGTATTATAATTTTCTACATAAAATGTTCTTATATATTAAAGTTTAGCGTCAATTTTTGCTTTTATTTCTTTAAGCTCATTTATACTATCATTATCAGGACTGAAATAATTATTAAATTGTTTTTCAATATCACCTGCGTATTGTAAACTATAAACCTCAACATCCCAAATTTTCTTTCTTATTGTAGAAGCTAATTCTATTATATCGCGACTTCCTAAATCATCATAACCTACATCTCTTCTAATATCCATTGCATTTTTAATAAATGGTAATAAAAGATTATCTGAAATATGTCTAAAATCTGGGACTTCACCAGCATCTTGGATTTCCTGTAAATAACCATAATGTGCCGGATTATACTCGTTAATTAGACTTGACCAAGGATGTGATAAATAATCTTGTGGACCAAATTTTATTCTATAATCATCTACCAATCTTGCGTTAGCGTTTAGTAGTTCCATCATATCAGCAGCAATTTGTTTTTGTTTTGACACCTTATCTTCAATATGAAACGTATATTTTTTCTTTAAATCTTTAAACGCTTCATTGTAAAAATCTGATATTTCATAAAGGTTAACGAATTGCTTTTGCCAATCTTCTGCATCTTCACTAAAAAATGCTTGAAAAACCTTGAAATTAGATAAAATATCCATTTCGATAACTCTTTCAAAATTCTTATTAGTATTGAAATACATCGTATTCATTGCTGAAGGTTTATCTTTTTCTGACTTATAAAAAACCGCCATTCTTTCACCGTGCTTAACAATGTCCTTTTCTAAAGTTTTCAGATAATTAGTTAATAATAACAAGCGGTCTTTTAAATCTTGCTGTTTATCGTTAGCAGCATCTTGCCTTTCTATAATTATTTGCTCTCTCTGTTCATAAACTTGATAAAGCACAAAAAGAATTGACAGGAAAGCTAATATTCCACCAATTAATGAGCCATAGGCAGATATTATATGGTCTCTTGTATTGAAATCTACATCAAAGAGTTTCCAATTATCTGTTTCATATATAGCTTGAAAAGTAAGAAATACAATTAATGCTAACGTTAACCAAAACACCCATTTGATTATTTTTTTATAGCGAGATAGCGATTCCATAATAACTACTTTTTAGGTTTGCTATCTTTTGGTTTAAGCGAATTAGATGGTTTAGTGGTAGTTCTTCCTAAATCAATTTTGACATTTTTCGATTTACTTGAATTTTTCTGTTTTGCCATAGCGTCTATTTTTTAGGTTTTGAGTCTTTTGGTTTTAAAAAAGTAGGTGGCTTTGTAGTTGTTCTACCAGCTCCTACATTATCCCATATTGTATTAGGGTTTGATTTTGGTAAATTTTTGTCCTTGTCTTTCATAATTATTTCTTTTTAGGCTTATTGCTTAATTGAGATGTTGGTAATGGTGTCGTTCTGCCTTTTTGATTCTGCCGATTTTGTGCAGGATTTTGTTTTGTATTCGTCTTGGGTTTCTGTTGTGATGTGATTTTTTTTGCCATTGTATGCGTTTATTGATGTATATATTAATATGCAGAATAGACCTATAGCCAAAGTGTAAATTGAAGCTAAATTTAATCTGTTCATTTTTTTATTTCTCGAATTTATGCCACTAACTATCTCATCATATTCTTTTTCATCATCAATATCTTGAACTGCTTTAGTATTATTTTTACTTGCTATATAGTGCGATAATAAATTGATAAATAATGTTGTAGTTAACAGAAACCAACCAATAGAAATAATCCAAATACAAATAGCGTTTTCTAAAGGACTTATTTTGTCTATAAATGTAATAGTAAGACCTAAAGCGCCAGACGCAATTATTGTAATGTATTTCTCGAAATGGTCATCACTTTTACTCTTCTCTAACAGTAATGATAGTCGATAGTCATCCCAAGCCTTTATTTGTTTTTTAGTTTTTTTCAAAATGTTACATCTATGTTCAGTAAACTTAATTCATCAATCTTACTAATTTTTTCTTCAGCTATTTTGAGGATTTCCGTACGCTCTTTTTCATTTTTTAGCATTAGTACAATTTGTTCCGACATCCATAGCTTAATTAATTCGTTCTCGTCTTCTTTTAATGTTTTGGCAAATGCGACTACTTGTTCGCGTCTTGCCATACGATTTCCTCGTTCTATTTTACTTAAATAAGCAACGTCCATATTTAGGTTTGCAGCCATTTCTCTTAATAGCAAATTGCGTTTTTCACGCAATGAGCGTATATACTCTCCAAACTCCATAATAGAATTATTTAGACTTGTCAAATTTTGTCTAATTTAAGAAAAGGAAAGAAAGAAGTAAGAAAAAGATATTAACAGTTATCAACAAGGTAATGAGGAAGTTAAGGATTTAAGGAAGCCCTATCAATTTTATCCTTAAATCCTCAAAATCCTTAACTATGTCTTTGCAGGATTTGAATAGTTGTTGTGCGCTTCTCTATGTATTAAACCTGCTTCTACAAATTTGGTAATATAGCCTTCTGCGGTTTTATGTGGGATGCTCTGTTTTGCGGCTAAATCTAAATAATCTTGCCTGATAAATTGCTTTGGTAAACTTTCTAAAAAGCGTTCTTTTCTATTTAAACGTTTTGTTACTTTTTTCTCTATTGGTAAGCCGTTAAATACTTTACTACTGTGTTTTACTAAAATTGAAATTATGGTTAATGCGTTTTCAAAATCTACATCCTCACATTCTTTAGTTGCATTTACATCACCATCTTCCATAATTCGGAATGCTGTGAATAGCATCATTATCCTAAACGCAATTAAGCCTAAACGCCTTATCGTTGCGATGTACTCTTCGGGTTGTAGGTTGATGTATTTGGTCTGTAAAGATTCAAAAAACGTATTGAATTGCTGTTGTTGGGTTGTGGTTAACCGTATTTCAATCTCTGGATTGTTTTTTAGCGTTTTGTACAGTTCTAAAAACTCGCTACCCAATTGGTTGTAGTAATCGTCTAAACCTACTTTATTGCTATTTTGAAACACGTTTTTCCAAGTTGGTTTGATATTCATATAGTAGAACATAAAACGACTAAACAAACCATTTTCTGCATTAGGTATTAAGGTTGCCACTTGTTTTGGTGTCCCTGATAATACTGTTGATAAACACGGTTTTTCTATATCTACATATTCTCTATCGGTTCTACGATAATAACTTATGGTTTCGTGATGAAAGGCTTTACGAAATCCATCGGAATAATTACCATAATCGCTTTTAAAGGCTTGTGCTAATGTATCTCCTTCGGTTTCAAAAATTAATCCTCTACCATCATTATCAGAAATTAATTGATATACGCCTGTTACACTATTGTTAGCAGGAATAAACAGCATTCGTTCTGGTGGTTTACTCGGTTTTTCCAAGTTTTCATCTTTGCCTTTGTTCATATTGTAAGTAGCAGTTTCTGCTTGAAATTGCTGTTTTAATACTTTGGCTTGTTCCCGTTTTAACTTGTGAACAGGTTCTACCAAATTTTTAATTTGGTTAAGTCTTCCTTTACCTGCAGATGCAGGTGCTGTAACAAATAGATATAAATTACAAAACACTTTACGTTGGTCATAGATTCCGAAGAGTTTAGGAAAGCACGCACTAAATGCTGTTAATGCGCCTAATAACAAAATGTCCTTTTCTTCCTGACCATTAGCAGGGTTTACAACTTGTTGTAAAAACTGTGGCAAATTCTCATATACCTTTTCTGGTATTGTTGGCATTGCTTGGTTGGGTGTATCAACAATAGTTGCAACGTTTGTTGCAACTTCGTTGTTGTTTTGTTGTTTGGTCGGTTTGATACCTGATTGATGTGCGTAATGGTAAAAGGTAGCAATTGTAATTCCGTGTCCTTTTGCATTTAAGCATTTGTTGAATTGTTCATCACATTCTTTTGAATCATAGCCCGCATAGTTTTTGCTTATTCGGTGGAAATAATCTCTTCCTGTTTCTCCATATTCTTCAGCTAAAGCAAAACCTAAATCTCTCCAAGTTGCATAGTTTCCTGTTATGTCCAAACCTGATTGCTCGATTGCTGAAATGTAGGATTCAATGTCGTTATCAGCAACAGCAACAACATTAGTTGTTGCCGTGTTGCTTTTTGGTTGAGGTTGCTCTTTAGGAACTTCTAACCAATCTTTTGGGTTAAATATTTTAGTCATAATGCTTGATGTCTTTTATGTAAAAAGGCTGTTGGGTCGTATGGTAAAAAACACGCTCTGGAAACGTCTTTACCTGACTGGTCAACCTCAATGTTATAATTGTGTTTAATGTAATTTGCTACTGCTGTGAAATATTCTGAATGTGATACTTCTGAAATATCTATTCTAATAATCCATTTTAAACCATCACCAGATGGTGATATGAATAGCATTTCGGTTTCAAAATATTCATCATTTAAGAGCTGTGTTCTTAACTCTTGTAGATTCTCTAAATGGTCAAAATCAATGGTTAATAAATTAGAATGCTTTAGCAAATTTTTATCGCCTCGTTTTTCAAATATTCCTGAAAGTGTTACGTAATCAAAGCGATTTGCTTTGAATTTACGCGCTTCTTTTACATTGGTAATTGCTCTTAAATCTTCAGTAATGCTTTTGTATTTATCACTTATGATTAATGCAAATACTTGATGTAACCGCAGTGTTTCCGAAGGAAACACATTGTGAACAGGTGCTTTAAAAAAGCTACAGTTGGCATACCAGGTATCGTCTGGTTCATTAAGCCATTCCAATTCGTCTTTTCCCTTGACTTCTAAATTTAGATGTAGCTCTTGATTTATCTTCTGGAATAATTCTTCTTCATCGGTTATTCTAAAATGGTATTGTGCAAAATCGAATACATCACCTTTAAAGGCCTCTAATTCTATATCTCTATGTGTTGCTATAATACCAACAATATGAATCCGTAAGGTTTCTTTACCACCATTAAATGGATTGCGAGTTATCCCACAGTCCCTTCCTTTTACAGAAAGGACCGTTTGATTAGGATAATACTGTCTCAATACATAGGCATAGATTTTTAAACCATAATGTGTTTTGTCTAAAATTGCTTCTCTACTTATTTCCATCTTGCTTGAAATTATGGTTGTAGTAGTTATCTTGAAGCAATTGCTCTATGTCAGCAACTCTATAGTAAAATTTACCTTTTACTTTGCTGTAAGGCAAAGTGCCATTGGTTCTTAAAGTTTGCAACGTACGCTTACTAATATGTAAAGTCTGCAATACATCTTGATTGTCTATCCACGTATCCTTTAATACTTCTGCTCTCGATTGTCGCAACAATTCGATACGTGCTTTTAAGTCCTTGATATCTTGCGAGAGTGCCAAGATTAAATCGATTATTTCAGTCATAACTTCACCGCTCCTTTCTTAATTAGGTAATCGGCAGCTTGCTGTTCGATTTCATCTTGTGAATCAACACGGTTACTTAATAACCATTCTTCTAATTCGACTCTGTTAAAATAAATTTTCTTTCCATTCGGTTTATAATGTGGAATGGTTCCTGTACTTGTAAGTTTGTATAAATGGGATTGTGATAATTCCAAAAACTTACACGCTTCGTTGAAGCTCAATACGTTTTTTACAATAATGTTTCTGTCTAAAACGTGCTGTTCAATAATTTTGAGACGTTCTAATATTTCGTCCATAACTAATAAAATTTTAGTTTATAGTAAATGGACATCTGGCCAAATGTCATTCTTGGTTTTCAAGAACAGGACAAAGGTTCAAAATTGGCTTCTCGATTTTAGTAAGAGTGTAAAACAAGGGTAAGACAACAGTAAGGTTTCTTACTATTCTTACTGTTTTTTATTGCAGTTGTTGGATAATTTTATCTATTTCTTCCTTTTCTTTTGGGTTATGAACTTTGTTTTTGTGAAGATTATTAGCCTTTAATAGCGTACCTGTTTTGGTAACAAATTTTCCAGAACGTTCTATTGCCGTAGGATTGAAATAAATAAAAAATGGTTTAAGTTTTGTTACAAGGTAACTAAACTGTGTCGTCTCGCATTGAAGATAAATTTGCGATTCTGTATTTGTGAAATCTTTTGCTAATAAGAGTTCGTGCAACTGTTCTACAGTTGTACGGTTATCTAACAAATCTATTTTTAGATTTACCAGTTTGAGCACAGTTAGCAAAGTTGAAGTGTCATTACTTTTATATCCGAAAGAAGTCTTTGGTTTTGCTTTCGTTTTTGATGTTTTTTTGGTAGCAACTTTTTTAGTGGTGCTCTTTTCTATCACATTAACATCAAAAGTTTCATCATTAAAGTATTTTTCTGCAATTTCTGAAATAGAAAATGTTGTGTTTTCTGAAAACTGACCGTATTGCTCTTGTAGTTCAGCATACAATCTTATAGCAGACACTTTTAAGTAGTTTATGATATAATTATCATCATTATTTAAATCTGCTGTTATTCCTCTCTTATTGATATAAGTTGCAATGTCATTTAAGTACTTATCAAATTTATTAAGTAGAATAGTATAGCTATATTTATTTTCCGGTGTAGTTGCATTTACGGGAAATTCTTTTGAAAATGATGCTACTGTATTTTCTGTTTCAATAAAGATTAGCTTTTGGTAGTATTCTTTTTTCGCATTTAAAGGCTTTTTAAAGTTTACTTTAAAAACTGCATTATTGGCTTTTGGATTCAATTTAAAATCAGACAGTAGGTATTTAAAATCCTTTTTTTGTCTATTATCTCTATGTAAGCCATTGGTTATAGAAACCAAACTTGAAAATACACTTCCTTTCATTATAAATCCAGTTGAATACGGTTAGCAGCTTCTTTCTTTTTATCGTCAATTACTTTAGCATATATCTGTGTAGTGCGTAACTCTTTATGACCTAATAATTTTGATACTGTATATATGTCTGTACCCAATGTTAATTGTAAGGTAGCGTAGGTATGGCGCGCGCAATGGAAGGTTATATTTTTAGTAATACCTGCTTTCATCATCCATTGTTGTAGCTTTAAGTTAGACCAGGCACTATAATGTAAGCCATCAAACACTTTATCATCTGGATTACCTTTTTCTCCTAATAGATTTCTTGCTTGGTCTGATATTGGTAAGGTTTCTACACCTTTAGTTTTCTTTTGTCTAAATCGGATATAATATCCCATTTCTTTAGAGTGCTGGATTTCTGACCATATTAGTTTTTCAATATCTGACCAACGTAATCCGGTTAAAGCTGAAAAAATAAAAGCATTTTTTAAAATAGGTAGTTCACATTCTGTATTAACTGCCTTTTGTAATTCATCAAGCGTTAAAAATTCTCGTTGAGGTTCGCCTTGTTTAAAGTATTCAACACCATTTGCAGGATTTACTTTTAATATACCATCCTTTACAGCCTGTTTTAATGCTGCTGAAAATTTCCCGAAATATGAATATTTTGAATTTTGAGACAATTGCTTACCTGCTCTACCTATTGCATCTTTATCTAAATACTCTTTGAAACGCTCAACAAATGATTTGTCTATATCTTGAAAACTAACATCAGTTGGACAAAACTTTTTTAAATGTTTTAGCATACTATTCCAATTACCATAATTGCCAGAGCTTGTATTTTTCTTTTCTGCTAAAGCTGTGATGTAAGTAATAAAACTGCCTTTTAGCTTTTCAATATCTTGAAAACCATAAATACCATTTTGAATTTCTATTTGTCGCTGTGCACATATAGTTTCAGCCAATTGTTTGGTTTTCTTATTAACTTCTCTTTCAGTTTTGGTTTTAGGATTAGGTGTAAGGTATAAGCGTAAGTATTCTGTTTTACGTTTGCCTTTATGATAGTAATCTAAATACAGACTTATTTTGTAGTTCTTCTTGCGTTGTCTTAATGTTACTTTCATAATGGAATTAATTAAAGAGGTTTTCTATTTGCCATCTTGCCACAATACGCTTTCTACCAAAAGGAACTACTTTTAAACGTCCTTGTTGAATCATTCTTTGAATGGTCCATCTACTCACGCCAATAAGTTGTGAGGCTTCTGTTACGCTTAAAAAATCTTTGTTATTTACAGCATTAGGATTGTGAACTTCAACAACTTGTTTTTGCTGTTGCATATCTTTAGTAAGAGTAGCTTGGATTTTTTCTTGACGTTTGCGTGCCTTATAGGCTCTTTTTGCACAAGTATCGCCACAGTATTTAGTAACTGTTGTACGTGCTGTGAAGGCATTACCGCAATGCTTACAAGTTTTAGGAATGAATAAATTACTGCTCATAAATGGTGCTTTATGTAGCGTAATGGTGCAACGTGGTGCGTTATGGTGCATCATTTCGCCTTTATTTTGCCAACAGATTTGGGCAACAAATCCATATTTAAGGCAACAGATATACAACAAATTTAATCAAAAAAGAGTAAATAAGCAACAAATAAAAGAAGACAAAACACTATAAAATCAACAATAACAAGGGATTAACAAATAAAAGAAAGTAAGTTACTTCCCAATACAGAAATTAGCAAAAATATTACCCAAAAGATCGTCTGTTGTAATTTCTCCTGTTATTTCTCCAAAATGAAATAATGCTTGTCTAATATCTATTGCCATTAAATCTCCAGAAAGTCCGGTTTCTAAACCATATTTTACTTTTTGAATTTCTTCAAAAGCTTTTAATAAAGCATCGTAATGACGCGTGTTTGTTACAATAGTTTCGTTATTGTTTAATGCTCCAGTATTAACAAAACCTATCAATTTATCTTTTAAGTCTTCAACACCTTCATTATTTTTTGCTGAAATTGTTAATGCTTCTACATGTTGGATTGTTTTTAAAGACTGCGTTACAACATCCTTTTCTGCTTCCGATAATTGATCTACTTTATTAGCTACAATTAACATCGGTTTTAACGGAAACTTATTTTTAATCTTTTCTACCTCTACAATCAAACGTTCGCTTTGCGATTTAAATTCGTTAGCCGAAAATAAAAACACAACGACTTGCGCTTGGTCTATTTTCTCGAAAGTTTTTTTAATTCCAATATTTTCTACAACGTCTTTTGTATCTCTAATTCCTGCAGTATCAATAAATCTAAAACCAATACCATTAATCACTAATTCATCTTCAATCGTATCTCTAGTTGTTCCTGCAATGTCACTAACTATGGCGCGTTCTTCATTTAATAGCGCATTAAGCAATGTAGATTTACCTACGTTTGGTTCGCCTACAATTGCTACAGGAATTCCGTTTTTAATCACATTTCCAACCGCAAAACTGTCTATTAAACGTTTTAACACAAAAGAAATACGGTCTACCAAATCCTTGAATTGATCACGATCTGCAAACTCTACATCTTCTTCTGCAAAGTCCAATTCTAACTCTATTAGAGAAGCAAAATTTAACAGTTCTTCTCGTAGTTTAGCAATTTCAGAAGAAAATCCGCCTCGCATTTGCTGCATCGCAATTTGATGTGATGCTTCATTATCACTAGCAATTAAATCGGCAACAGCTTCGGCTTGGCTTAAATCTAACTTTCCGTTTAAAAAGGCACGTAAAGTGAATTCGCCAGGATTTGCCATTCGGCAACCTTTTCTTAAAAATAGTTGAATAATTTCTTGTTGAATATATACCGAACCATGACAAGACACTTCTACAACATCTTCGCCTGTATACGAATTTGGGTTTTTAAAAATAGACACTAGAACCTGATCTATAACGCGGTTTTCATCAATAATATATCCCAAATGTATGGTATGCGTCTTCTGTGTGTTTAGGCGTTTACTATCTTTTACTGACTTAAAGTTTTCTGCTGCTATATTAATCGCATCTTTACCCGACAATCTAATTATGGCAACTGCGCCAGCGCCAGAAGCGGTTGCTAATGCTACTATGGTATCGTTATATATCATAGTGCAAAAATATGCATATTTTATTCAACTTTTATAGTTTATATTTGTTGGAAACATATTTGTAATGAAAAACACTTTAATATTATTTATTTCGGTTTTAGCATTGTTTTCTTGTAAAGAAGAAAATAATGAAATCACCGTTTTTGGAACCAACATTGGCGATTATGCACCAACTTTTACTGCGCCTACACCTGATGGAAATTCTTTTAGTACAGCAAGTTTAGAATCTAAAGTAACTATTTTAGATTTTTGGGCTAGTTGGTGTGGACCCTGCAGAAAAGAAAACCCAAACGTGGTTAGAATGTATAACCAATACCACGACAAAGGTTTAGAAATTGTTGGAGTGTCTTTAGATAAAGCAGGACAAAAAGACCGATGGTTAAAAGCTATAGAACAAGACAAATTAACCTGGAAACATGTATCTAACCTACAAGGTTGGCAAGAACCTATAGCACAAACGTATGGCGTAAGATCTATTCCTGCGACTTACATTTTAGATAAAGACGGTAAAATTGTAGCTAAAAACCTTCGTGGTAAAGCTTTAGAAGATAAAGTTGCTGAGCTTTTAGCGAATTAAATTTTTTTATTTCACTTTCGTGAAAATCAAGAACTTCGATATTACATCGAAGTTTTTTTGTTTAGATTTTACCCAACTTTTTCATTACAAATAATAAAATAATTGGTAACGCTAAAACAACAACCATTGTTAAATTAATTTTAAACAAATAAGGAACCAGAATTAAAGTAGTTACATAACCACCGATTGCGCCTCCAAAATGTGCATCGTGACCAATATTACCAATTCGCTTTTTCATTCCGTAGATAGAATATAACAAATATCCAATACCAAAAACATAACCAGGAATTGGAACAGGAATAAAAAAGAAATACAAACTCATGTCTGGATTTAATAAAATTGCAGCATATAAAATACCTGTAACTGCTCCACTTGCGCCTACTGCGCTGTAATGATATTCATCTTTATGAAAATATAGTGACAATAATCCACCTGCAATTAAACTTATAACATAAATAATTATAAATTTAAGTGAGCCAACATAAGCAATTACATTGTTAGCAAAAAAATAAAGCGTAATCATGTTAAACAACAAATGTTGTGTATTTACATGTAAAAATCCAGAACTAAACAATCTAAATTGTTCGCCTCTTTTTATGGCACCAACATTAAATTTATACTTATCAAAAAAACCATAATCTTCAAATCCTTTATAAGATATTATAACGTTTGCGGCGATTATAATTATTGTAACAATTGCTAAATTACCCATTTCAATATTTAAGTTTCATTCAAATATACTATATATTTGCCAAGCTAAACTAAGAACGCATCATGCAATTTATTGCCTACATATTAATCTACCCTTTTTTGTGGTTAATCTCTATTTTACCTTTTAGATTACTTTACGCTTTTTCTGATGGATTATACATTTTGATCTACCGTATTATTGGCTACAGAAAAAAAACCGTAAAGGAAAATTTAAGACTTGTTTTCCCTGAAAAATCTGAAGCTGAAATAAAAACCATAACAAAAAAATTCTATCATCATCTATGTGATATGGTTGTTGAAGCTATAAAATCAATGACTATTTCTGAAAAAGAAATGAAGAAACGCTTCACTTTTAAAAATATTGAAGAGCTTAAAAAACACGAAAAAGAAGGTAGAAGCATTGTTATGATGACTGCTCATTACGCTAGCTGGGAATGGATTTTTATTCTTCAAACCTATATTAATTATACTGGTTATGCTATTTACAAACGATTAAATAACCAATATTTTGATCGCTTAGTAAAACGAATTAGAGCACGTTATAATTCCTATTTAATAACAACAAAAGAAACCTTTGAAGTTTTACAAAAAGCTAAAAATAAAGGAGAATTAACTATAAATGGATTTGCTGCAGACCAAAGTCCAAAACCAGACAAAGCTTATCATTGGTTAGATTTTATGGGAATTAAAGTTCCTGTTTACACTGGCGCAGAATTAATGGCTAAACGCCTAGATATGACTGTTGTATTTTTTGCTGTAAAGCGTGTTAAAAGAGGTTATTACGAAACTACAATTACTACACTTGCAGAAAAACCTCATGATTATAAAGATTACGAAATCACAGATCAGTTTTTCAAACTGGTAGAACAACAAATTTATGATGCTCCAGAATATTACTTATGGACGCACAAACGTTGGAAACACAGAGATAAAGTACCAGAAGCTTTCCTATAGAAAATAAAAAAGACCATTAAATAATGGTCTTTTTTTATTTTTAAAAGTTAGGACTCAGCCTATATTCTTCATAAAATTTATCTAGAATTTCTACAACTTCATCTGCTGTATCTACTAAATGTATTAAATCCATATCACCAGGACTTATATTAGCAAAGCTATCAAGTAATGTCTTTTTAACCCAATCCATTAATCCTTCCCAAAACTCGGTACCAACTAAAATAATCGGGAATTTTTCAATTTTATTAGTTTGAATAAGTGTAATTGCTTCAAATAACTCATCTAAAGTTCCAAATCCACCAGGCATAACTACAAATCCTTGCGAGTATTTTACAAACATGACTTTTCTAACAAAGAAGTAATCAAAGTCTAAGCTTTTATCAGAATCTATGTAAGGATTATCGTGTTGCTCAAAAGGTAATTCTATATTTAACCCAACAGATGTTCCGCCAGCTAAATGTGCTCCTTTATTACCAGCTTCCATTATTCCTGGTCCGCCACCAGTAATTACACCGTACCCTGCATTAACGATTTTTGAAGCTACTTCTTCTGCTAATTTATAGTATTTATGTTCTGGCTTTGTACGAGCAGATCCAAAGATAGATACGCTTGGTCCTATCGCACTCATTTTTTCAAATCCGTTAACAAACTCTCCCATGATTTTAAAAATCGCCCAAGAATCGTTTGTTTTCTTTTCATTCCAACCTTTAGGATGTTGTTCTTTTCTCATATTATTATTTTAAAAAATTCAAACAAGCAAATTTAATAGAAATAAAAGGATTACATCGTTGTATTTTGAGTTTTTAAACAAAAAAGGCTGACTAAATTTAGTCAACCTTTTTAATATTCTGTTTTTAAACGTTTTACAATTTAAAGTGGTCGTCTTCCTGATATAATATTATATAAAATTGCTATAACAGCAATTACTAATAGAATATGGATTAAACTTCCGGTTCCCATTCCTGAAACAACTCCAAAGAATCCTAGAACCCACATGATTATACAAATTACGGCTACTAGCCAAAGAATACCTCTCATAATTATTGGTTTTTGTGGTTAATGTTAAATAAAGTTACATAACCAAAACACCATAATGTGTTAACAAAATTGTAATTAGCTTATTATTAAGAGTTTAATTCTTTCTTTAAAAATCGTGCTGTATGACTCTTTTTATGTTTTGCTACTTCTTCTGGAGAACCTTCAGCAACTACTTGTCCGCCACCTTTTCCGCCTTCATAACCAATATCTATAATATAATCTACCGTTTTAATTACATCTAAATTATGCTCTATAATTAACACGGTATTACCTTTATTTGCTAATTTATTTAACACTTGCATTAACACTCTTATATCTTCAAAATGAAGTCCTGTTGTTGGTTCATCTAAAATGTAAAAAGTATTTCCTGTATCGCGTTTACTTAGCTCGGTTGCTAATTTTATACGTTGCGCTTCTCCACCAGAAAGCGTTGTACTTTGTTGTCCTAAAGTGATGTAACCTAATCCAACATCTTTTATGGTCTTAAGTTTTTTATGAATTTTAGGAATGTTTTCAAAAAAGTCTACCGCTTCATTAATGGTCATATCTAATACATCACTAATGCTTTTTCCTTTGTATCTTATTTCTAAAGTTTCGCGATTAAAGCGTTTACCTTGACACGTTTCACATTCTACATAAACATCTGGTAAAAAGTTCATTTCTATTACACGTAATCCGCCACCTTTACAGGTTTCACAACGTCCGCCAGCGACATTAAAACTAAATCTACCTGGTTTATAACCACGTATCATCGCTTCTGGTATTTTGGCAAAAAGACTACGTATTTCGTCAAAAGTTTTGGTATAGGTTGCAGGATTACTTCGTGGTGTACGACCAATTGGCGATTGGTTAATATCAATAACTTTATCAATATGTTCTAAACCTTTAATGCTTTTGTATGGCATTGGTTTTTTAACACCATTAAAGTAATGAGCGTTTAAAATTGGATACAACGTTTCATTAATTAACGTCGATTTTCCGCTTCCTGAAACACCTGTAACACCTATCATTTTTCCTAAAGGAAACTTTACAGAAACATTCTTTAAGTTATTACCTGTACAGCCTTTAAGCTCTAAAAACTTACCATTACCTTCACGACGCTTTTTAGGGATTTCTATTTCCATTTTACCATTAAGGTATTGCGCTGTAATGGTGTTACCTTTTAATAACGCATTTGGCGTACCTTCACTTATAATTTCTCCTCCATGTTTTCCTGCTCGCGGACCTATATCTATGACGTGATCGGCACGTTCTATCATATCTTTATCGTGCTCTACAACTATTACCGAATTACCAATATCACGTAAAGACACCAAACTGTTAATTAGCTTTTCGTTATCGCGTTGATGTAAGCCAATACTAGGTTCGTCTAAAATATATAACACGCCAACTAACTGCGATCCTATTTGTGTTGCTAACCTTATACGTTGTGCTTCTCCACCAGATAAGGATTTTGAGCTTCGGTTTAACGACAAATAATCTAATCCTACATCTAATAAAAATTGAATTCTAGCACGAATTTCCTTTATAATTTCTTCTGCAATTTTTAGTTGCGTTTTGCTTAAATGTTGTTCTAAATCGCCAAACCAAGCAGAAAGCTCGCTAATGTCCATATTGGCTAATTCAGCAATATTTTTTTCGTTTACTTTAAAATAAAGCGACTCTTTACGCAATCTACTGCCTTCACATTCTGGACATTCAATTTTGTCCATATAGTCTTTTGCCCAACGTTTTAATGATGTTGATTCTGCTGTATTGTATTGGTTTTCAATAAAATTAGCGACACCTTCAAAATCTATTTTATAATCTCTAGTAATGCCTAATGTTTTACTTTCAACAGAAAACTTCTCATTTCCGCCATATAAAATCACTTGCTTTGCTTCGTCAGGAATAGACTTGTACGGATCTGTTAATTTAAAATTATAGCGTTGTGCAATAGTTTCAAACTGCTTAAAAATCCAGCTCTTTTTTTCTGGTCCATGAGGAGCTAATGCACCAGCTTTTATGGATAAAGAATCGTCTGGAATTATTTTTTTCTCGTTAACTTGATACAACGTTCCTATACCGTTACATTTTGGACAAGCACCTTTTGGCGAGTTAAACGAAAAGTTGTTAGGTTCTGGATTTGGATAAGAAATCCCAGAACTTGGACACATCAAATTTCGGCTAAAATAACGTGCTTCTTGTGTATCTTGATCAATTACCATTAACACGTCATCACCATGATACATTGCTGTATTAATTGTCTCGGTTAAACGCTTATCGTTATCTACATTTTCATCTATCTTAAGGCGATCTATAACAATTTCTATATCGTGCGTTTTGTAACGATCTAGTTTCATGCCTTTAACCAAATCTCTAATTTCGCCATCTGTTCTCACCTTTACAAAACCTTGTTTTGCAATTTGCTCAAACAACTCGCGATAATGTCCTTTTCTAGACCTAATTACTGGTGCTAAGACGTTAATGCGCTTACCTTTATAACTTTCGGTAATTAATTTTTTAATTTGCTCATCACTGTAACTCACCATTTTTTCGCCTGTATTGTAACTGTAAGCGTCACTACCTCTTGCGAATAATAGTCTTAAAAAGTCGTAAATCTCGGTAATGGTACCAACGGTAGAACGTGGCGATTTGCTGGTTGTTTTTTGTTCTATAGCAATTACGGGCGACAAACCATCAATTTTATCTACATCTGGTCGTTCTAATCCGCCTAAAAATTGTCTAGCGTACGCCGAAAATGTTTCGATGTAACGACGTTGTCCTTCGGCATAAATAGTATCAAACGCTAAAGACGATTTTCCGCTTCCTGACAAACCAGTAATTACAACTAGTTTTTCTCGCGGAATAGTAACGTCTATATTTTTTAAGTTATGTGCTCTTGCGCCTTTAACTTCAATGTTTTCTTCAAAATTTGTCATAGCAATTTTTAGCAAATATCTGTGAATTGGCAAAGTTGCGAAGATACGATTTTTATCACTCTTTTTGAAGTGCAATTAGTTATCATTTTCTTAATGAAGTCTTTGTGAATTTTTATATTTTCGTTGTCACGGAAATTAAAAAACAGATACCAATGAAACTTTTAGGAATAGGATCAAGAATTAATCATACATCATACGGAAAAGGCGTTGTTACCAATGTAGATAGCCAACAATATTGGGTAACATTTATTGAAAACGGTTTAGAAACCATACCTTTAGATGATGATTTTGAAACTATTGAAGCTGCCGAAAACGAAGTTGATACGGTTAGCTTTTTTGATATTGAAAGTAGCTTGGTAAGTATCTTAAAAAAATATAGTGATGTTTCTGAAGTTGTGTATATTGGCGATAAATGGAAAGGCGGTATTATGGAGCTAAAACCTGCAGACCAAAACCTAAAAAGTAAAGAAATAAAAATTGAAGACTTTTTTCATAAAATAACAATGGTTCGTGATCGTTTGCGCGTTATGGAACAAAAAATAAATTCTAGTAATCTTGAAGAACAAGAAAAAATAGATTTACAGCAATATATTACACGTATTTATGGTAGTTTAACGACGTTTAACGTTTTATTTAAACTGAAAGAACAACAGTTTGTTGGGCAGAAGAGTAAGTAGTTAAGCTGTTAGCTGTTAGCAACAGCTATAATTATGCAGTTAAACTTTATATTTCTTAGTAATTATTAGGCAAACAAATTTGTGATAATTCGTGAAATTCGTGTCTTTATTCTGACCTTGAAGTTTTTATATCATCCAACTCTAAACCTAAAAACATAAATTTATGAAAGGTTGGTAATTGCGCATTAGTTTCGGTGGTTTTCCAGTCGCTCCAAGTTGCTTCTAAACCGCCAATTGGCAAAATATCTACCCACATTTGAAAGCTTTTAGGTTTATAATTCTCGTCTAAATGCCATAAATAAGAATCGCCTGGTGTACTTCCGCCTTTTGTGTAAGTAACTAACAAACCTTCTTCTCCGTCTTCGTTTTTGGCAATACTTCGTTTTGTGCCAGCATCAAAAACTTTGTATGGCGCTACTAACCAAAACGTATCGTTATTAAAATAATCTATTGCTTTTTGGACATATTTGTCTTTTTCTACGCCATTATACGATTGATCTTGTACAAATACTTTGGAGTTGCTTTTGTCATTTAAATCTAGTTCTACTTTAAAATGACTCCAAAACACATTACAGGTGTTTTCTAATTTGTTCCATTGGTACTTGTGTCTTTGTTTAAAAGTAAACTCTATATAATCGGTATTTTTAAAAGCCTCGTAATCTAAAGCCTCTAACATTTTATTAGCTAATACATTGGCTTTTTCTGTTGGATTTATTTGAGGTAAATCTTCTGCATATTTAAAGTATACAAATCCAAAAAACAGTAGTGATGGAAGAGTAAAAAAGATAATTACTCCTAAAATTATTTTAAATATTTTCTTTGCTTTTATTGCCATAATATTGAGATTTTCAAAAACTTATCATTCGAAATTAAAATTGTTCTCGATACAATTTTTTATTCTATTTCAAAACACTTCTACTCACTTTGACTACGATAAGTGACCAACTTTTAATTACCATCTTTTAGTCGTTACAAAAAATCACTCGAACTGACGTATTTGATGTTTTAAAATCCAACTGCGGTATCGTCTCCTCTTGGATCTGCGCCACCTTCTAATTGCCCGTTTTCTTTTACTAAAATAGCATCTACTTTACCAATTACAGGTGTACGATTTGTGTTTATAATATACCCTTTTTCTTCTAATTTATTAGTCAACTCTTCATTAAAAGCGTTTGGCTCTACTCTAATTTCGTCAGGCAACCATTGATGATGAAATCTAGGTGCTTCTACCGCTTCTTGCATACTCATGTCAAACTCATGCACATTAATTATAGCTTGCATCACACTAGTGATAATGGTAGATCCGCCAGGTGTACCAACAACCATATATAATTTTCCGTCTTTTTCAACAATAGTTGGCGTCATAGAACTTAGCATACGTTTTTCAGGTAAGATACTGTTTGCTTCTGCTCCAATTAATCCGTATACATTTGGTTCGCCTGGTTTACTTGAAAAATCATCCATTTCGTTATTAAAAAAGAAACCTAATCCTTCTGAATACAATTTAGAACCATAACCAGAGTTTAATGTTGTGGTTACAGCAACTGCATTACCGAATTGATCGACAATAGAATAATGCGTTGTTTCGTCACTTTCAATAACCTGAACATCGCCATGTTTTATATTTGTTGAAGGCGTTGCTGACTCAAAACTAAAATCTTTCATCCTATTAGACGCGTAACTTTCGCTAATTAATTGGTCTTGCGGAATGTTTACAAAATCAGGATCGCCTAAATAAAAACTTCGATCAGCATACGCACGTCTTTCGGCTTCTGTAATTACTTGAATGGATTTAAGGGAATTATGCCCAAACTCACTTAATTCATAAGGTTCAATTTGTTTCATAATTTGTGCTAAACAAATTCCACCACTTGATGGCGGTGACATAGAAATGATCTTTAAATCATCATAAGCAAAGGTTATTGGATCTCGCCATTTGGCTTCATACTTTGCAAGATCTTCTTTTGTGATTATTCCGCCATTTCTTTGGATGAAATTAGCGATAGAATCTGCAATTTCACCTTCATAAAAAGCATCACGACCATCTATCATAATTTTGACCAACGTTTGTGCTATCTGTTTATTTTTAATGGTATCTCCTGCTTTCCATTGTTTAGCAAACAGAATAGTGTCTTTATTAACTTCAAGAAAATCTTTTCGTTTTTCATCTAAAACAGCTTGTTGCTTTTTAGTGACCACAAAACCACGATTAGCCAAATCTATCACAGGTTGCATAATGGTTTGAATGGGTAAACTTCCAAACTTGTCATGTACTGCAAATAAACCAGCAACAGTACCTGGTACGCCAACTGCCAATCCGCCTTTTGTACTTAAATTTGGGATGACATTACCCAAACTATCCAAATACATTTGTTTTGTAGCTGCAAGTGGTGCTTTTTCACGATAATCTAACGCACCAATAGTTCCGTTTTCAAGTCGGTAAACCATAAATCCGCCGCCACCAATATTTCCAGCATACGGATAACAAACCGCCAAAGCTAAATCGGTTGCTATCATGGCATCAAAAGCATTTCCGCCTTTTTTAAGGATCTCTACTCCTATTTTTGAAGCTTCAGTTCTTGCTGAAACTATCATGGCTTTATCTGAAATTACACCTTCTTTTGTTAGTTTTTTGTCTTTATTACAATTGAAAAATGAAAGGAAAACAATTATTAAAAACAATTTATATTTCATGATAATTCTTGGTTGATTTGGATTAGTTTTTCTTCTGAAAATGCGATAAGCTCTTCAAAAAAAGAGGTGAATTCGGCTTCGAATTCGTCATAAAATAAATCAAGTTCTTTTGTGGCTAAATTCATTTGTGATCGATTTTTTGTTCGCTTATTCATTCCATCTAAAACTTTTGCTATGCCTTCTTTTGTTGCATAGCTTAATAGCCAATTTCCTGAGATTAAATGTGGCATCATTTTTAGGATGCGTTGTGGTAAAATTTCAATATTATCAGTTAAGATTTGATAAAAATTTTCGGCATAATCTTCTAAAGGCACATCAGAATATTTTGACCAGTTTTTGGCTAAAAAATGATCATATAAAATATCTACAATAATACCAGAATAATGTCCGTAATTTTCATGAAGCCTTTTGGTGCTTTGCCTAACAGTTGGATGCGCATCTGTAAAGGTATCGATTTGACGGTGTAATAATATACCTTTTTGAACTTCTATCGGGTAGGTTTTATACTTTTTTCCACGTATTCCATCGGCGATAAAGTTACCAATAGTTAGCATTTTGTTATTTCCGGAAAGGTAGATATGCGCTAAGTAGTTCATTCAATAAATATATGTATTTTTACACTTTTAAAATCAACAAAACAAAGATAACGAACATAATGACACTTATAAAATCTATATCAGGAATTAGAGGAACTATTGGCGGTAACGTTGGAGACAACTTAACACCAATTGATGCAGTAAAATTTGCATCGGCTTACGGGACGTGGCTAAAACAACAACGTGATAAAACAGATTATAAAGTTGTAGTTGGTCGCGATGCGCGTTTATCTGGTGACATGATCCAGAATTTAGTAATGAATACGCTTGTAGGTTTAGGTATAAACGTGGTTGATTTAGGTCTGTCTACAACACCAACAGTAGAACTTGCGGTACCAATGGAGCATGCAGATGGCGGCATTATTTTAACTGCAAGTCATAACCCAAAACAATGGAATGCTCTAAAGTTGCTTAACGCAAAAGGTGAATTTTTAAATGGTAAAGAAGGACAAAAAATATTAGAAATTGCCGAATCTGATAACATGACATTTGCAGAAGTTGATGATTTAGGTGAAATTACTAAAAACGACGCTTACTTTGATTTGCATGTTGAGGAAGTGTTAGCTTTAGATTTAGTGAATAAAAAAGCAATAGAAGACGCCAATTTTAAGGTTGTTGTTGATGGTGTAAATAGTACTGGCGGCATTGCTATTCCATTACTTTTAGAACATTTAGGTGTAGAAACCGTTAAATTATATTGTGATCCAACAGGTCATTTTCCTCATAACCCAGAACCTTTAAAAGAACATTTAGGCGATTTAAGTGATGCTGTAAAAAAACATCACGCAGACTTTGGTATTGTTGTAGATCCAGACGTAGATCGTTTAGCGTTTATGGATGAAAACGGAAATATGTTTGGTGAAGAATATACGCTTGTAGCTTGTGCGGACTGGGTTTTAAGTCAAACACCTGGTAATACTGTTAGTAACATGAGCTCGACTAGAGCCTTAAGAGATGTTACCGAAAAGCATGGTGGAACTTACCAAGCTTCAGCTGTTGGAGAAGTAAATGTGGTTGAATTAATGAAGAAAAACAACGCTGTTATTGGTGGAGAAGGTAATGGCGGAATTATTTATCCTGCGTCGCATTACGGTCGTGATGCCTTAGTTGGAGTAGCTTTATTTTTAAGTCTTTTAGCTGATAAAAAAATGAGTGTTAGCGAACTTAGAAAAACTTACACTAGCTACTTTATGAGTAAGAAAAAGATAGAATTAACGCCTACTCTAGATGTTGATGCTATTTTAAAAGCAATGGAAGACAAATACAGTAATGAAAATTTAACCACTATAGATGGTGTGAAAATTGATTTTGCTGAATGTTGGGCTCATTTAAGAAAAAGTAACACAGAACCAATTATTAGAATATATACTGAAGCAAAATCTCAAAAAGAAGCAGATACTTTGGCAGAAAAAATTATTTCTGAAATTAAAGAAATCGCTAATATTTAGTATATTATTACGTAAAACAACCAAGCTATGTATTCTACAAACAAAAAAACTCAAGAAGCATCTAGTTTAGAATCTTATTTCTCTCAATTTAGAGAACATATTATAGGAATAGACCAAGAATTTGAATCGCCTTACGGAAATCAAAAAATGGTATATACAGATTGGACAGCTTCCGGTAGATTGTACAGACCAATTGAAGAAAAATTAATTAATTTATTTGGTCCTTTTGTAGCCAATACACATACCGAAACTACAGTATCTGGTACTGCAATGACAAATGCGTATCATAAAGCAAGACAAATTATTAAAGGTCATGTTAATAGTAATAAAGATGATGTTTTAATAGTTGCTGGAAATGGTATGACTAGCGTAGTCAATAAATTTCAACGTATTTTAGGAATAAAAGTTCCTGAAAATTTAAGCAAATACACTAACATACCTAACGAACTTAAACCTGTTGTGTTTGTTACACATATGGAGCATCATTCTAACCAAACGTCTTGGTTAGAAACTATGGCTAAAGTTGAAGTTATTCCTGCAGGAGAAGATGGTTTATTCTGTATGAAAAACCTTGAAATTTTACTTGAACAATACAAAGACTGTCCATTAAAAATTGCTTCTGTAACTGCAGCATCCAATGTTACTGGTTTAAAAACTCCATACCACCAAATTGCTAAAACTATGCATCAACATGGTGGTGTTTGTTTTGTAGATTTTGCTTGCGCAGCACCTTACGTAGATATTAATATGCATCCAGAAGATGAAGAGGCTTATTTAGACGCAGTATTTTTCTCTCCTCATAAATTTTTAGGCGGACCAGGAACATCTGGCGTTTTGGTTTTCAATAAAAAATTATATAAAAATATGATTCCGGATTGTCCTGGTGGCGGTACTGTAAGCTGGACAAATCCTTGGGGAGAACATAAATATATAGATAGTATCGAAGATCGCGAAGATGGTGGTACGCCAGGTTTTTTACAAACAATTAAAACGGCTTTAGCTATAAAGCTAAAAGACCAAATGGGCGTAAAAAACATATTAGATAGAGAACACGAAATGTCTTCGCAAATATTTAAGCGTTTAAATCAAATTAATGGATTACACATTTTGGCTAAAGAACATGAAGACCGCTTAGGTATTTATTCCTTTTACATTGAAGATTTACACTTTAATTTAGGTGTTAAATTATTGAACGATAAATTTGGTATTCAAACACGTGGTGGATGCAGTTGTGCAGGTACTTACGGACATTATTTATTGCATGTAGACAAAGAAAAATCTCACTCGTTAACCTGCGAAATTACTGCTGGTAATTTATCTCAAAAACCAGGTTGGATACGTATGTCTATACATCCTACAACCACTTGTGATGAAGTAGATTATGTATGTAATAGCATAGAAGCTTTAGCCAAAAACCATAAAGAATGGGCTGAAGATTATGAATACAACAAAGCGAATAATGAGTTTATTCATAAAAGTTTTATTCCTAATCAAGAGACAAGAGTCTCAAGCTGGTTTGAGTTGTAAAAGTGTATTAATTCTAACTTTTATAACATAAACATTTCTAAAAATTATAAGATTTAAAAAAATTTCACGTTATTTAAACTAAAAATTGCGAAGCTTACACTATTATATAAAAGTGTGATTTTCACCCTAAATCATTATATAGTATCGTATTGAAAAATTACTTCTTATTATTTATATGTTTATGCACATCTGTATTGAGTTTTAGTCAAAATAAAATTGATATAAATGCTGTATTTAACACTGCTAAACATAGTATTGCCATTAGTCAAGAACTAACTTACACAAATACAAGCAATAAAGTTTTAGATACCATTTACTTAAATGATTGGAGCCATAGTTACAGTTCTAAAACTACACCATTAGCAGAAAGATTTGCAGATGAATTTAAAACTACTTTTCATTTTGCTAAAAATGAGGATCGAGGTTTTACCGCAATAACCAGCATCAATCAAAACAATACACCTGTTTTTTTTGAAAGATTAGACAAAAAACATCCAGATGTAATAAAAGTCGCTCTTAACCAGCCTCTAAAACCTAACAATAGTTACACTTTACAATTAAAATATATTGTACAAATACCTAATAATAAGTTTACACGATATGGTGTAACAGATAATGGCGATTATAACTTAAGGTTTTGGTACATTACTCCTGCTATATTTGATGGAGAATGGCAGTATTACAGCAATAAAGATTTAGACGATTTATACCTGCCGGTTTCTTCAATTAACTTAACAGTATCGTATCCTAACAACTTTACAGCATTAACAGATCTAGAAACAAAATCAACTATAACTAGAGATACTATTATCACTACAGAGTTTACTGGTAATGATAGGCTTTCATCTAAATTTTCATTAGTAAAAAATAACGATTATAAAACAATCCAAACCGATTTTTTCAACATTCAATCAAATATAGATACAGAAGATTTAAAACCTGAAGAAGTTGCAATTGCTACCGATAAAGTTACTCAGTTTATTACAGAGCATTTAGGTGATTATCCTCATGATAAAATGTTATTAACATGGATAGATTATAAAAAAGATCCTATTTATGGATTAAACTTATTACCTGATTTTATAAGACCTTTTGAAGACACTTTTCAATATGAACTTAAAATTTTAAAAACCGCTTTACGCAGTTATTTAGAAAACACTTTACATGTTAATCCAAGAAAAGATTATTGGCTAATAGATGGTATTCAAATTTACTACTTAATGAAGTATGTAGAAACTTATTATCCAGACCAAAAAATTTTAGGAAAACTAGCAAATATTTGGGGCGTAAGAGCATTTCATGCTTCAGATTTAAATTTTAATGATCAATATCCATTTTTGTATATGCATATGGCAAGAACAAATCTGGATCAACCTTTGACTATGACTAAGGACAGTCTATTAAAATTTAATAAAAATATATCTAGTAAGTATAAAGCTGCTGTAGGATTAAATTATTTAGACGATTATATAGGAAATAACTTAGTAGATTCTAAACTATCAGATTTTGTAAAAACCAATAAGTTTAAACCTATAAACTCAGCAACTTTTAAAAAGCTAATAAATAGCAATACAAACAAGGATACAAAGTGGTTTTTTGATGATTATTTAACTACAAATACTAAAATAGATTATAGAATTAAAAAAGTTAAAAAGAAAAAAGACTCTTTAGAAATTTCTATAAAAAACCTTAGAGATAATAATATGCCAATTGCGCTTTTTACATTAAAAAATGATAGCGTAACATCCAAACAATGGATAAATGGTTTTAAAGGCACAAAAAGTATTGTTATTCCTAATTCAGATCCAGATGTATTAGCTTTAAATTACGATAATGTTGTTCCAGAATTTAATCAGCGTAATAATTTTAAAAAACTTAACGGATTTTTCTTAACCAATAAACCTTTACAATTTAGATTATTTAAAGACATAGAAGATCCTAATTATAGTCAAGTTTTTTTCATGCCAGAATTTGAATATAATTTTTACGACGGATTATCACCTGGATTAAAACTTTACAATAAAACGTTATTAACAAAACGATTAAATTACAAGCTAAGCCCAAAATTTGGTGTAAAAAGCAAACAGTTAGTAGGAAGCGCATCGGTTTCTTACAGTGCAAGACCAGAAGATTCAGACAACTTTAGAACAAGATATGGGTTATCAGGAAATTATTATAATTATGCTCCTAATTTATCATACACAAGCTTTACACCGTTTATAGATTTCACCTTTAGAGACCATAAAAATTTAAGAGATAATAAAAGAGAATTTTTAACATTTAGATATGTAAACATTAACCGAGAAGTTGACCCTACAGGAGAATTTGAAACCATTGGTCAACCTAAATACGCTGTATTTAATGGTAGATATGGTATAAATGATAGAAACCTTAAAGAATCTCAATATTGGAACATAGATTTACAATTTGCAGAAAATTTTGGAAAACTTTCAACAACACTAGAATTTAGAAATCTAAACGAAAAAAATAAACAATTTAACGTACGCATATTTACTGGTTTATTTCTGTATAACAAAACGTATCAAGAATCGGATTTTTTTAGTTTTGCTTTAGACAGACCAACAGATTATTTATTTGATTACGATTATTTAGGAAGAAGCGAAGAACAAGGATTACTTAGTCAACAACTTATTATTGCAGAAGGAGGATTTAAATCCAAATTACCTCAACCATTTGCCAACCAATGGATTACCACTTTAAACACTAGTGCAACGTTATGGCGATACATTATGGTTTATGGTGATGTTGGAATAATAAAAAACCAAAATTTTCATCCAAAGTTTGTCTACGATTCTGGTATAAGATTAAATCTAGTAGAAGATTATTTTGAATTATATCTACCTATATACTCTAATTTAGGTTGGGAAATTGGGCAACCAAATTATGATCAAAAAATAAGATTTATTGTCACTTTATCTCCAAAAACACTGTTAGGATTATTTACAAGAAGATGGTATTAATCACTACTAATTATTTTAAAAAATTCTTAACAGAAATGCTATATTTGAAACAATAATGCATTTTTAACAAAAAAATATAACTTAAATTATATTTTTCTCATAATTTTAAGACAAAACCAAATTGCAAAAATCAGATTAAATACCTATTTTTGCTCGTAACTTATTCCTTAATTTATGCAAACAAAATCTAACACAAAAAATGCACTTTCTTTTGAAGACTTCAAAACAGAAGTTTTAAACGACTATAAAGTAGCTATAACTAGTAGAGAATGTAGCTTACTTGGACGTAGAGAAGTGTTAACCGGAAAAGCAAAATTCGGTATTTTTGGTGATGGTAAAGAAGTACCACAACTAGCTTTAGCAAAAGCATTTAAAAATGGGGATTTTAGATCTGGATACTATCGCGATCAAACATTTATGATGGCAATAGGAGAATTATCTATAGAGCAATTTTTTGCAGGTCTATATGCAAATACAGATCTTAAGGAAGAACCTATGAGTGCTGGACGACAAATGGGCGGACATTTTGCTACGCATAGTTTAGATGAAAAAGGAAACTGGAAAGATCTAACCAAACAAAAAAATTCTAGTTCTGATATATCACCAACAGCTGGGCAAATGCCTAGATTATTAGGTCTAGCACAAGCTTCTAAAATTTATAGACATGTTGAAGGTATAGATACCGAAAAATTTTCAAATCAAGGTAACGAAGTTGCATGGGGAACAATTGGTAACGCAAGTACTAGTGAAGGATTATTTTTTGAAACTATAAACGCTGCTGGTGTACTTCAAGTACCAATGGTTATAAGCGTTTGGGATGACGAATACGGTATTTCTGTACACGCAAAACACCAAACTACTAAAGAAAATATATCTGAAATTTTAAAAGGATTTCAACGTGATAAAGACAACCAAGGATATGAAATTCTTCGTGTAAAAGGTTGGGATTACGTTAACTTAATCGAAACCTATGAAATGGCAGGTAAAATTGCCAGAGAAGAGCACGTACCTGTATTAATACATGTGCAAGAATTAACTCAACCACAAGGTCATTCTACTTCTGGATCGCACGAGCGTTATAAATCTCAAGACCGTTTAACATGGGAAAGAGAACACGATTGCAACGTAAAGATGCGTGACTGGATGATATCTCACAACATTGCAACAGAAGATGAGCTAGAGACCATTGAAAAAAACATAAAAAAGCAAGTTAGAGATGGTAAGAAAGCAGCTTGGACAAGTTATTTAAAACCAATTTTAAATGAAAAAAACGAAGCTGTAACTTTATTAAACACATTAGCAAGTACAAGCAGTAATAAAGTGTTTATTGAAAAACTGATAAACGATTTAAATGAAATAAAAGAACCAAATCGTAAAGACGTTATTTCTACTGCAAGAAAAGCATTACGTTATGTGATTACTGAAGAAAGCCAAGCAAAAAACCAGTTAATCACTTGGATTGAAAACTATTTTGCTGAAATTCAACCAAAATATAGCTCAGATCTATTAAACGAAACAGAAACTGCTGCAATCCATATAGAAGAAGTTAAACCTACTTACGATGATAATCCAGAACAAGTTGATGGTAGAGTTGTTATTCGTGATAATTTTGACGCTATATTTAGCAAGTATCCAGAAACTTTAATTTTTGGAGAAGACTCTGGTAATATTGGTGATGTAAACCAAGGACTAGAAGGATTACAAGAAAAATATGGAGATTTACGTATCGCAGATGCTGGAATTAGAGAAGCTACTATATTAGGACAAGGTATAGGAATGGCTATGCGTGGTTTACGTCCAATTGCAGAAATTCAGTATTTAGATTACTTAATGTACGCATTACAAATAATTAGTGACGATTTAGCAACAGTACGTTACCGTACAAAATCAACACAAAAAGCACCATTAATTGTACGTACACGTGGACATAGATTAGAAGGAATTTGGCATTCTGGATCACAAATGGGCGGTATTTTAAACCTAGTAAGAGGTATTCATGTTTTAGTACCAAGAAATATGACAAAAGCTGCTGGTTTTTATAATACGTTACTAGAAAGCGACGAACCTGCTTTAATTGTAGAATGTCTTAACGGTTATCGTTTAAAAGAACCAAAACCTAATAATATAGGTGAATTTAAAACACCTATAGGTGTTGTAGAAACAGTAAAAGAAGGTACAGACATCACCTTAGTATCTTACGGTTCTACGCTTAGAATGGTAGAGCAAGCAGCTAAAGAGCTTTTAGAAGTTGGTATAGATGCAGAAGTTATAGATATACAATCTTTACTGCCGTTAGACATTAATCATGATATTGTAAAAAGTGTAGCAAAAACTAACCGATTAATGGTTATTGACGAGGATATGCCTGGTGGCGCTTCCGCTTACATTTTAGATGAAATCATCAACACTCAAGGCGCATTTAAACACTTAGATAGTGTTCCAAAAACATTAGCTGCTAAACCGCATAGACCAGCATATGGAACAGATGGTGATTATTTTTCTAAACCATCTTTAGAAGATATTTTTGAAGCTGTTTATGCTGTTATGCACGAAGCTAATCCAACAAATTATCCTAAATTGAGATAAATAACTTTACGTTTTAATTAAAAAAAGCGCATCTAAATTAGATGCGCTTTTTTTTAGTTTTTTATAAACTTCTATTCTTCTAAAAACTTAATTAATAGATTATTTAATTCTTCTTTATGTGTGATATTTAAACCATGTGGCGCACCTTTTATAATATGAAACGTATTATTTGATATTCCTTCGGTAGCTTGCTTTGCAGAAGTTTCTATTGGCACAGTATTATCTGCATCTCCATGAATGATTAACGTAGGTACGTCTACATTTTTTAATTCATCTCTAAAATCGGTATGCATCCAAGCTTTAGCCGCTTCAATTGTTCCGCGTGGCGATGCATGAGATGCTACGATAAAATCATAATCTAATTGAGCTTGACAAACTTTATCTTTATTGTCTTCATAATTATAAAAACCTTTAGAGAATTCTTTTAAGAAACCAACTCGATCATTTTCTAAAGCATCTTTAATTCCTAATAAATCCTTTTCTGGTACGCCTGTTGGATTGTCTTCTTTTTGTTTAACTAAAGGAATAATGCTACTTATTAATGCTGCTTTTTCAATGTTTTTGGTTCCGTAATCGGTACAATACCTAACAACTTCTCCTCCACCCATAGAAAAACCAACAATAATGGCATTTTCTAATTCTAATTGTGTGATAATTTCATTTAAATCACTAGCTAATGAAGAGTAATCGTAACCATTCCAAGGAAAAGAACTAATCCCAAATCCACGTCTATCATAAGATATACAACGGTAACCAGCTTCAACAATTTTCCATACTTGATGTTCCCAAGATTTTCTACTAAGTGGCCAACCGTGAATTAGAATAACTGGTTGTCCTTCACCATAATCTTCATAAAAAATATCTACGATTTCTTCTGTATTTTCATTTGTAATAAAAGGCATAATTAAATTTTAATTGGTTATTTATTAAAGGTAACTCACTTATTATCAACCTAGAGTTAAACTAATAATAAACATATATTAAATTATGTTAATATGTTTAAGTCTAAATAGTTATATTTAATCTTTTCTAAGTAATATGACTAATAACAATACCGATTTAACCACTAGAGATTGGTTAGCTATAGAACGTACAAAACTAGCTAACGAACGAACTTTTTTAGCCTACTTTAGAACTTTTCTGGTTATTTTAGGTACAGGCGTTACGATTATTAAATTAGATGTATTTGCAGACATTAGAACATATGGTGTTTTACTAATTTGTATTGCTCCAGTAATTTTATTAATTGGTATTTATAGACTTTTTAGAGTTAAAAACACAATTAGAAAACACTACAAAATATAGATGAAATCTGCTACTGTTGCCAACATACGTAAAGAATTAAAACATAAATCTAACGAAGAATTAGCCGAGCTTTGTCTACGTTTATCTAGATTTAAAAAAGAAAATAAAGAATTACTTACCTACTTACTTTTTGAAGCAGATTACGAAGCTGGCTATATCGAAACTATAAAAACTGAAATTGATGAACAGTTTGACCAAATTAACACGAGTAGCTTTTTTTACATAAAGAAAAGCGTTAGAAAAATATTACGTAATACAAAAAAGTACATCCGTTACTCACTTAACAAAGAAACTGAAGTTGAACTTCTTTTATATTTCTGTCAAAAATTAAATGCTATGACGCCTTCAATATCTAGAAACACGACGTTGACCAATCTTTACGACAGAAATATTATAGCAATTAAAAAGAAAGTAAAAAATCTACACGAAGATTTACAGTATGATTATAATAATAAATTAGATGAACTAAATGAATTTTAATTACCTTTATGTATATTAATTTTTTCATTGCTTATAAAAACTAACATATTTAAATGGTGTATAGTAATTCTATTCACCGCTACGGTTCATTCTCAAAATGAATCTGCTAACTGGTATTTTGGAGATAATGCAGGTTTAAACTTTAATTCCTCCAATCCTACTCCTTTAATTGATGGAGCTTTAAATACAAAAGAAGGTTGCGCAACAATATCTGACCCATTAGGAAATCTATTATTCTATACAGATGGAAAGACTGTTTATGATAGAAATCATAATATTATGCCTAATGGTACTGGTTTAATGGGTGATAGTTCAAGTACAGAATCTGCTATTATAATTCCCAAGCCTGGATCTTCTTCTAAATTTTACATTTTCACTACAGATAAACCTAGTTATTTTTTAACACCAAACGATCCTATAGATGGTTTAAATTTTTCTGAAGTAGATATGCAACTAAATAATGGTTATGGAGATATAATAGTTTCTACTAAAAATACTCATCTAATTACTTATAATCCAAATGATGCAGAGCAAAACGAGTATAAAAATTCTGAAAAATTAACCGCTGTATCGCATGATAATGGTTTAGATGTTTGGGTAATTACCCAATTTATGAATAAATTCTATTCCTTTTTAGTTACACCTAATGGTGTAGAAACTTCTCCTGTTGTATCTACAGTAACCCAAACGGTATTTCCTAGAATTAATGATGATGGCGCCAATATTACAGCTATTGGTTATTTAAAAGTGTCTCCTGATGGCAAAAAAATTGCAATAGCGCATAGCTCTACCTCATTAGGAAGTCCTACAACAGGACAAAGAAAATCAGGAAAAGTACTAATATATGATTTTAATAATTCTACTGGATATGTGACTAATGAAGAATTGATTTTGGATAACACTTACCCTTATGGTGTTGAGTTTTCTCCTAATTCAAAAATATTATATGTAACAGCTTCTAAATTTGATATAGATAATATATTTATAAGCAGTGATCTTTTACAATATAATCTAGAGTCTAACAACATTCCTAACAGTAAACTAATTATAAACACATCAACAAACGTCGCTGGTGCTTTACAACTTGCAATAGACGGTAAAATTTACAGAGCAGGATATGTAATTTTTGGTTCTGGTACTCATCTTTCTGTAATTAATAATCCAAACGTACTTTCGTCAAGTTGTAACTACAGTCACAATTCGGTGTTTTTAAATAACAAAACTGCTCAAATAGGTCTTCCTCCTTTTATTCAATCAATTTTTAAATTTTCTTTTAATTATGAAAATGTTTGTTTAAATGAAAGCACTCATTTCCTAATCACTTCAGAAGATCCTTATGATTCTGTCTTTTGGGATTTTGGAGACGGAACTACATCAAACTTAGAAGAACCGATTCATAATTATTCTCAAGCAGGCATTTACACCGTTAGTTTAACAATGACAATTAATGGCATAGATTATGAGCCTCTAATTAAACAAGTACAAATTGTTGAAGCGCCTCAAGTTATTCAAAATGAATATGAGTTAACCGAATGTGATCTATACGACAATAATAGTAATGACGGCATTACACAATTTAATTTACAATCTGCTAATCCCTATTTAGTTACAAATTCCACGAGTAACTTTAATGTGTTTTATTACAACTCATTAAACGAGGCGATTAATGATATAAATAATACATCTGCATTACCAAATATTTACGAAAACCAATTTAATAACGAATTAATTTATGCTAAGGTAGTAACACCTAATACAAACTGTTACAATATTGTAAATGTTAGATTAAAAACTACTCAAGCTATAAACTTAGGCCAATTTTATTTAGAATCATGTGATATAGACTATACAAACACAGGTCTTTTTAATTTAAATGAAATTAGAAATCAAATTCTAAATACAGTTAATTTACAAGGACAAATAACAATTAATTTTTATGAGAATCTTGATGATGCCTACAATATGACAAACCAATTACCTGATTCTTATGAAGCGAATAACTCAAATATTATTATTGATATTAAAAACAATAATGTTTGTTACGGGACAGGTTTCTTACAATTAACTGTAAACGATTTCCCCTATTTAGAAAATCAAGTTATTGAAGTTTGTGGTTCTAATTACCCAATTACTATAGATTCTGGTATTGATTACAATTTGATTAATGATTATTCATTTTCATGGAATACAAATCAAACTACATCTAATATCAGCATAACTAATCCTGGTAATTATAGTGTTTCTGTGATTAACAACATAACTAATTGTAACAAAATTATAAATATAACAGTAAATAATATAGCTGCACCAATAATACAAGACGTAATAATAGAAGACTATAATATAACTATACTTCTTGACAATTTAAATGAAGATTATCTATTTGCAATCGATGATCCAAATGGAAATTTTCAATCTTCTAATTATTTTGTAAATGTAAGTCCTGGAAATCATACTATTTATATAAAAGATGAATTTAATTGTAATAACCTAAGTATACCTATTAAAGTAATTGGATTTCCTAAATACTTTACTCCTAACAATGATAATATTAATGATTTTTGGAATGTTAAAGGTTTAGATTTAAATAACGGTAATCCAGTTTTATCAATATATAACAGGTTTGGAAAACTAATTTACTCTTTTAACCCTTTAAACAATATAGGTTGGGACGGCACATATAATAATCAATATTTACCTACAGATGATTACTGGTTTTTATTAGAAATCCCTAATAATGAATATTATAGTGGACATTTTACCCTAAAAAGATGATCACTTTTTTTCTTCCAATCGTTTTATCATTGCTTTCATCTGTTTTATTTCTTTCTCTTGAGCTTTTATAATTTCTTCTGCTAATTTTTTTACTTCAGGATCTTTAAAATTGGCATTATTACTTGTAAGAATTGCAATCGAATGATGAGGAATCATAGCTTTCATCCACTTAACGTCATTTACAGGTATCTGATTTCTTACCATAAAAGTAGATACTGCCATTAGAAACAAACTACCTAAAACTATTATTATATTTTTAGATTTATTTTTATACATATGTTGCATGAATAAAAACATAATTATAGACATTCCTCCAATACCTATAAATGTCATATACATTCGTGTCCAACTAAAAAATACGTGATCAAGTTGATATGTATTAAAGTACATAGTAATGTACATTGAAATTGCAGAACAGATAAGCATTAATAAAAATTTGGTGTACTCAGATTTCATATTTAATAGGTTTATTTTTGTTTCCTATTAAATTAATGCTTTTAAATTAATTATCATTTTTTATGTTAAAGGCTGTTAAATTAATTTACATTTCAAATAACATATTTTCTGCGTAACGTAAACCCGTAGCTATTAAATTACTTCGGTTTTTTGCTTTTTGGTTAAAGTTGTTAAGTTGTTGTCTATCTAATTTTCTTCCTCTTATAAAGACTAAACTTGGTTTTTGTAGCGTTGACAAATCTGATAATGGATTATCTTTAGTAAGTATAAAGTTTGCTGTTTTACCAACTTCAATACTTCCTAAATTATTCATTATTTTGTGTGTTTTTGAGGCATTTATTGTAGCGGTTTTTAACACTTCGTAATTTGATAATCCTGCCTCTTTATAAAATGCTAATTCCTTATGTAAGGAAAAGCCTGGTAAAGTGACGCCAATTCCAGCATCGGTACCACAAATAATTACACCATCAGCATTATTAAGTTCTTTTATAATTTTTAAATGAAAATCATGTTGTTTCTTGATAGTGGTTTCAATGTTTTCATCTCTTAATTTAGTGTTTTGCCATCTATCAAATTGTGCTTTACTATCTACTTCTTTCAGTAAAGGATTCATGTAAGCTAGTCCTTCTGAAGATAAAATTTGATCATCAATAATCATTTGATAAATGTTATTGTAAACGGTTAATGTTGGACAAAAGTGCGTGTTTTTATGATTTGAAAAATTACTAATAACCGCTTTTAACTTTACCGTGTCTAAAGTATATTCTAAAGGTTGTTGTACAATATCTTCTGCATGTTCAATAGATTTAATCTGCGGATTAAAATGATAACTATAAGGCACTTTTTGTGATGGATGAGCCACAATATCCATATCCGATGCTTGTGTTTGTTCTAAAACTGCATCAAAAATATCTTCAGATAACCCATAGTAAGTTTTTATAAAATCATACCCTTTTTCTTTGTATCGTTTTATATTTTCTTTGGCTTGCTCTGGCGATATCAAGTTTAAGTTATCGTCACCTATAAATTCTGGTCCTGTTAATTTTGGTCCCGTTGTATAAAAGTTAGGTGCTAAAATTTCGTCTTTATTTATTAACTCTTTAAATCTTAGATGCATTGGCATTCCCCAAACATTTCTAACTGATGTTACACCGTTAGAAAGATACAGTCCAAGCTCATATTTATCCCAAATATGAACGTGCATATCTATTAAACCTGGCGACAAATACTTTTGTTGCCCATCAAAAATTTCTATGTTTTCAACTTTTATATGATCTGCTATTTGTTGGATTACACCTTCTTTTACATATACCATTTTATTTGTCAAAACAGTATCTATATGCATTGGGATAACATTTACGTTCTTTATAATGTAAGAGTTATTTTTTGCTGTTGGATTGTTATTTACTTTTAAATAACTTGTATTGTTATTATCTACAGCTACAATAATTAAAAGCGATAGAACTAATAGTAAGATTAAGGCTAAAAAAACCTTAAAGATTTTTTTTAGAATTTTCATGAAGATGATTTTTTGATGATTGATTATTAGCGATTTAAAACTATAAATAAAGTTTTAAAGTGTAAATATAGTTATTATCTTCAATTGAATTGAAATAAAAAAAGCAAGCTGTTATAACTTGCTTTTTTATACTAAAAATTAAAATTAAATCTAACCAATTTTTACACTAGTCATAGATAAAGATCCTCCTAAATACTGATCGTTAAATAGTAGTTTTTCATCTTTATTGTTTGCCATAGCCATTACATAAATTAATGGTAAATAATGTTCTGGTGTTGGTATGGCTAAATTAAATGCTTGCGTTTGATTTTTAAAATCTATTAACTGTTTATGGTTACTACTTAAAATCCATTCTTTCATTTTTGTATTAGCTTCTATTGCCCAATCGTAACCATAATTATCATTAATTTTTGACCATTCTAAACGTCTTAAATTATGCACCATATTACCACTACCTACAATTAAAACTCCTTTATCTCTTAATCGGTTTAACTGTTGTGCTAAATCAAAATGCTGTTGTCCGTTTAGTGTGAAATCTAAACTTAACTGTATAACAGGCACATCTGCTTTTGGAAACATATGTTTTACTACGGTCCAAGCACCATGATCTAATCCCCATTGATGGTCTAAATGTACTGTATCTTCAGGTTGTACTATGGTAGAAATCTCCTTAGCCAATTCTGGATGTCCTGGAGCAGGATATTGTACTTCATAAAGCGCTTTAGGAAAACCTCCAAAATCATGAATCGTCTTTGGAAACTCCATTGCAGTCACTTTTGTTCCTTTTGTTTCCCAATGTGCCGATATAACAATAATTGAGTTTGGTTTTTCTAATAATTCTCCTTGTTTTTTAAATCCTTGAACAAATTGATTATCCTCAATTCCGTTCATAGGCGAACCGTGTCCTAAAAAAAAGACAGGCATTCGTTTTGTAGATTTAAACGTACTAGATAATTTTTCTAAAGAATTTAAAGAAGTTACCATTGGTATTGCTGCGCTTGTTAAGCCTAAATTTATTATAAAATCTTTACGATTCATAGTTAACTATAAACCTCTGTTAAATATTGCTTTACTGTTTTAGGTTTTCTTCCTAAAAATTGCTCTAAAGTATTATTTTCTAATTGTAATTCTCCTTTAGCTTGTGCTACAGAAAAAGATGTTAACATACCTATATACTCATCTGGCACATTATTTTCTTTTAAAATAGTTTGATAAGTATCTGGTTTTGGTGATGTATAATTTACAGTTTCACCTTTAATACTTGATAATTGATTTGCAATCTCTTGATAAGTCACTGCTTCATTATTTACTAGAGGATAGGTTTGATTTTTATGTCCACTTGTAGTCAATACATGCGCTGCAGCTTCTGCTAACTCGGCTCTTAATACTGAGTTTGATTTACCATCTTCTGCAGGTAATAAAATCCCATCCTTTATAACATTTTCTCCTAAAAACATTGGTAAAATATCTAAGTATAAACCGTTTTGTAAAATAGTGTAATCTATACCACTGTCTTTTATCCATTGTTCTGTTTTTTGATGTGTGTCTTGTAAAAAACCAATTGCTGAATCTTTAGCATCTACATTTCGTATAAAAGAAGTGTAAGCAATAAAATCTACTCCTGCTTCTTTTGCAGCATTAATAACATTTTTATGTTGTGCTTCTCTAGTACCAATTTCGCTACCAGATACAAACAATAATTTATCAACGCCTTTAAAAGCTTCGACTAAACTATTGTAATCATTATAATCGCCTATTTTAATATTTACGCCTTTTTCTTTTAAAGCATGAGCTTTTTCTTCAGATCTAACTAAAGCTGAAATATTTGATGGTACTACATCTTTTTCTATTAATGAATGTATTGCATGTGTACCATATTCTCCGGTTGCTCCTGTAACTAATATCATTTTTTTGTGTTTTTAATTATTATTTGAAACAAAATTAATATTTTTGCTATACAAAGTATATCTAATACTGATAAAATAGCAGTATACTTAAGTATAGTCGAATCTTAAATATCTAAAAATGAGTGAAGTAAAAGACATTTCAACAGTTAAAGCTTGCCCGAAACAATTTGTTTTAGCGATTAATGATACTTTAAATGTATTAAGCGGAAAATGGAAATTACCAATAATTGCTTCTTTACTTTACGGAAAATCAAGATTTAAAGACATACAAGAAAACATTGAAAAAATCACACCAAGAATGTTATCTAAAGAATTAAAAGATCTGGAAATGAATGGCGTTGTAAAACGTACTGTGTACGACTCTACTCCTATTTTAATCGAATATTCTTTAACCAAATCTGGTGAAGCTATCTTAAAAGTTTTAGACGCTATGGTTGATTGGGGAATTGATCACAGAAAAAACACATTAAATCCAAAATAAAAAAAGCAAGCTTAATAAGCTTGCTTTTTACTATCAATCAATCTAAAACCTATGCAGTTTGCATTTGGTGTTTACCTTCGTAAACTTCTTCTATTAATTTTTTATTAAATGCTGGTAAATCGTTAGGATTTCTACTAGTTACTAGTCCTTCATCAACTACTACTTCACTATCTTCCCACATGGCTCCTGCATTTACAATATCTCTTTTTATAGAGTCGTATGATGTTACTTTTCTATCTTGTAAAACGCCAGCTTCTGCTAATAACCATGGTGCGTGACAAATTGCAGCAACTGGCTTTTTATTTGCAAAAAACGATTTAATAAATCTTACAGCATCTTCGTTACGTCTTAAAGTATCTGGATTAATTACTCCGCCTGGTAATACTAAAGCGTTATAATCGTCTTGAGATACCTGATCTATAGTTTTATCAACTTGATACTCGTTACTCCAATTTCCGTCTTTCCACGCTTTTATTGTTCCTGTTTTTTCAGAAACAATGTGTACTTCTGCGCCAGCTTCTTTTAAAGCATTCATTGGTTCTTTTAATTCGCTTTCTTCAAATCCGTTTGTAGCTAATATTGCTACAGTTTTATTATTTAAATTTTTCATTTTTTTTGATTTTAAGGTTAATTTTTCTTTTCATCTAAATTACTCAAAATCAATCCTATTGAAGAATTTAAGCCAGCGTTTAACCTTATTTTAATAGGCTTTGTTAAAAAAGAATTGGGTTGTGTTAAAATCGTTAATGGAAATTAACAATTTTATTTAGGCTCAATAATCAAGTAAACCGAAGTACTATCACCAACATTTATAACTTCATGTATTGATAGTTGGTCTTTACTCCACGTTGTTCCTGTTGGAACTGTAATGGTTTTTGTTCCCGAAGTATCTGTAATTTTAAATGTTCCTCCTTTTAAAGTATAACCAAAATGTGGATTATGATAATGTTTTTCGTGTCCTACTCCTGGCGGAAATGTACATTTTAATATGCGTTGTTGTTTAGTGTCTTGTAAGACTTCGCATACTTTTTTACCGTTCCAACCTGCTTGTAAAGGATCTGGAAGTGTTTGTGTTGTTTTGCAAGAAAACAAGGAAAAGATTAATACAATTGAAAAAAGGTGCTTCATTAATTTAAAATCTTAACCAATAATTCCTTTAGCAAATCACCTTGTGGTACCGCATTACTATTTACACCTTTGCTTTTTACATCAAACTCTCTAAGTAGAGCAACCACTTGACTTACTTTTCGCATTGGGAAGTTTCTTGCAGCATCCAAATATTCGTTTACAAAATAAGGATTAACTCGTAATGCACTTGCCACACTACGCGGATTTCTATCTTTCATTCCGTGTAATTGTAGTAATTGAGAAAAGAAATTAAAGAGCAAAGCAACAGTAACAACCATTGGATTATCTTTTGGGTTATCTGCAAAGTATTGTACAATTTTAAATGCTTTCTTACTATCTCTTGCGCCTATTGCTTTTCTAAGCTCAAAATTGTTGTAATCCTTACTAATCCCAATATTTTCTTCGATATGCTCTGGCGTAATTTGTGTGTTTTTAGGTAAAACTATTTGAAGTTTTTCAAGTTCATTATTGATTTTCCCTAAATCTGTACCCAAAAATTCAACTAACAGTTGAGAGGCTTTTGGCGTAATCGTGTAACCTTTAGGTGATAAGACACGTTTAATCCAATCTGGTACTTGGTTATCGTATAGTTTTTTACTTTCAAAAACAACACCAGATTTTTTTATCGCCTTATAAACTGCTTTACGTTTATCTACTGTTTTGTATTTATAACAAAGCACCAAAACGGTTGATGGTTGCGGGTTTTTAGCATAATCATCCAACTTGTCAAACGTACGTGATAAATCTTGCGCTTCTTTTACAATAACCACTTGGCGTTCTGCCATCATAGGAAAACGCTTTGCATTGCTCACAATATCTTCTACTGCTACATCACGACCGTACAAAATCATCTGGTTAAAACCACGTTCTTCTTCTGCAAGAACAGTTTGTTCTATAAATTCTGAAATTTTATCAATATAATAAGGCTCTTCACCCATTAGTAAATAAATGGGTTTGATATTTCCGTTTTTTATATCTGTTACCAGTTGTTTGACGTCGTCCACAAGCTTAAAATTGCAAGTTTAAAATTCCAAAAATATGACATGGAATTTGCTTTTTTATTATTGTACCTTAACTTTGAAATAAATTATACAGCGTTAATGCTAGACCTCAATTTTCCAAAGTTTTCGTTTCGTTTCAAAAATAGCGAAAATAAAGTATCTATCTTTGATGTGATACGTAAAAAATTTATCGTTTTACAACCTGAAGAATGGGTAAGACAGCATTGCGTTCATTATTTAATTGAAGTCAAAAATTATCCAATATCTTTAATTAACGTTGAAAAGGAGCTGAAAGTAAACGACTTAAAAAAACGTTACGACATTGTTGTTTACAATACTGACGGAAGCATTAAATTAATTGTTGAATGTAAAGCGCCTAAAATTAATATTAACCAAGATACTTTTGATCAAATTGCGCGTTATAATCTTACTTTAAATGCAGAGTTTTTAATGGTAACCAACGGTATAAATCATTATTATTGCAAAATGGATTTTGATGCTGAACATTATCAGTTTTTAAGGGATATTCCGGAATATAGTCAGCAGTAGAAAGTACGTAGTTGGCAGTAATAGAAAAAAACACATCAACAAACAACCAATATTGAAAATAGCAGTAGTCATATTAAATTGGAACGGAAAAGCACTTTTAGAGCAGTTTTTGCCTTCTGTTATTGATTATTCTAAAGACGCCACAATTTATGTTGCAGATAATGCATCTACAGATACTTCTGTTGATTTTGTAAAAACCAACTTTCCTGAAGTTAAAATCATAGAAAACAAAACAAATGGTGGCTATGCAAAAGGTTATAACGATGCGTTACGTTTTGTAGATGAAGATATTTTCTGCTTATTAAACAGCGATATAGAAGTAACTAAAAACTGGCTACAACCTATTTTAAACGCTTTTAAAACAGAATCTGATACAGCAATAATTCAACCAAAAATTTTGGATTATAAAGACAAAACTAAATTTGAATATGCTGGCGCAGCAGGTGGATTTATTGATAAATACGGATATCCTTATTGTAGAGGTCGAATTTTTAATACCATAGAATCAGATACTAATCAATATCCAAACTCAAACATTTTTTGGGCTTCTGGAGCATGTTTTTTTATAAGGAAACAAGTGTTTAATCAACTAAATGGTTTTGACGAATCCTTTTTTGCTCATCAAGAAGAAATAGATTTATGTTGGCGAGCTTTCAATTTAAATTATAAGACTAAATACGTTTCAGAAAGTACCGTTTTTCATGTTGGTGGCGCTACTTTAAAAGCCACTAATCCCAAGAAAACTTACTTAAATTTTAGAAACAGCTTAATTACTCTTACTAAAAATGCATCGGGTAATATATTCTTACTAATATTTTTTAGATTAATATTAGATGGTATTGCTGCGTTTAGGTTTTTAATTTTATTAAAACCTAAACATGTATTTGCCATCTTAAAGGCTCACTTTTCTTATTATAGTCGCCTTAAATTGATATTAAAACAACGTAAACAATTATCACAAAAAAAAGACTACTACTCTTGCACTTCTATTGTTTACGCTTACTTTATTAAAAAGGTCAAAACGTTTTCTAACCTTTAAAACAACTTTTAGCAAAAGTTTTGTTAAAGCTTATTTTAACATTTTAAATATTTATACTTTTGGTATGAATAAATTAAATTTTATCCAATTAACTATGAAAAAAATCCTATTACTTAGTGCAAGTGCACTTTTATTATTAAGCTCGTGTGTTTCTAAAAAAGAATATGCAGCTTTAGAAGCAAAACATAAAGAAACACAAGACCTTTTAAATACTGCTACAGTAAAATTAAACTCTTGTTTAGCAGACAAAGCTGCTGAAGCTGCAAGAGTGAAAGAATTACAAGACCGTTTAGCAGATATGAAAGCTAACAACCAAGCGTTAATACAAAGTACTAAAGACATGACTGTATTAACTACAAAAGGTGCAGAAAACTTAGAAAAATCTTTAGAAAGCTTAAAAGAGAAAGATTTAAAAATCTCTAGATTACAAGACGCTTTAACTAAAAAAGACAGTGTTACTTTAGCTTTAGTGACAAGTTTAAAGAAAGAAGTTGGTCTTAATGATGAAGACATTGAAATTAATGTTGAAAAAAGCGTAGTATTTATCTCTTTATCTGATAAATTATTATTTAAAAGTGGAAGCTACGACATTACAGATCGTGCAAAAGAAATCTTAGGTAAAGTAGCAACGGTAATTAATGGTAAGCCTAATTTTGAAGCTATGGTAGAAGGTCATACAGACAATGTACCATACAGAAGAGGCGTATTATTAGATAACTGGGATTTAAGTGTTAAACGTAGTACATCTATTGTAAGAGCGTTACAAGAATTAGGTGTAAAACCAGAGCAATTAATTGCTGCTGGACGTGGTGATCATTTACCTTTAGTTCCTAACACAACTGCTGAAAACAGAGCAACTAACAGAAGAACAAAGATTTATATCTTACCAAAAATCGATCAGTTTTATAACATGATTGAAGAAGAAATGAAAAGCTTATCTGAAGAAGGTAACTAATCATTTTCTTATAAAATATATGAAAAGCTCAACTTTAGGTTGAGCTTTTTTTATGTTTATTATTCGCTCCAAATAGCTAATTCATTACCCGAAGGATCTAAAAACTGAAAGCGTTTTCCGCCAGGAAAAGAAAATATATCTACCGAAATTGTTGCTCCTAACTGGATTAATTTTGTTTTAATAAACTCTAAATCGTTGTGATACAAAACTACCAAAACACCATTAATAATTGGTTGGTCTGTTTTTTCAAAACCACCATCAAGTCCGCTAGATTCAAAAGCAATATAACTATCGCCATAATCTGTAAATTTCCAGCCAAAAGCGTTGTTATAAAAGGTTTTTGTCGCTTCTAAATCTGTAGATTTAAACTCGACGTAATTAATATGATTGTTTGTTGGTTGCATTTTCTGTTTTAGTTTATTCTCTACAATTACTAAAGATAAAATATATTGAAATTACTTCTCGATACAATTTACTCATACTTTGTAAATAACTCGAAGTGACGTGTTGAATTATATTGCTTAGCAATACTTTATTTCAATAAAAACTCATTAAAAAATCTCTAAACTTCCTTTACCTTCTCTCACAATTAAAGGTTCGTCTTGAGATAGATCAATTACTGTTGATGCTTGATTATCACCGTAACCGCCATCTATTACAAGATCTACAAGATTGTCCCATTTTTCATGGATTAACTCTGGATCTGTAGTGTATTCTATAATTTCATCTTCATCTCTAATAGATGTTGATACAATTGGATTACCTAATGCTTTTACAATATCTAAAGCAATATTATTGTTTGGCACACGTATACCAACTTCTTTTTTCTTTTTAAACGCAGCTGGTAATGTTTTGGAACCTGGTAAAATAAAAGTATAAGGTCCAGGTAATGCACGTTTTAAAATTTTGAATGTTTTTGTGTCTATTTGCTTAACATAATCTGATAGATTACTTAAATCGTGACAGATAAAAGAGAAATTAGCTTTTTCTAATTTTACACCTTTTATTCGAGCAATTTTTTCTAAAGCTTTTGTATTTGTGATATCACAACCTAAACCGTAAACTGTATCTGTTGGGTAAATGACTAATCCGCCTTTTTTTAAAACCTCAACCACTTGCTTAATCGCTTTTGGATTTGGGTTTTCTTCGTATATTCTAATAATATTTGCCATTTGTTTTATTATTAAATTAAAACTTCTCGATACATTTTGTTCGTGCCTCACAAAACACTCGAAGAGACGTTAGTGTTCAAACTTTGAACTAAAGTTATCCTATTACATCTAATTTTGCAAAACGTAATAACAGCTTTTTAACGCCAGCTACTTCAAATTTAATTTCTGCTTTAGTATCTGTTCCTTTACCTTCTATTTTTAAAACTTCACCTTTACCAAATCGCATGTGACTAACAATATTTCCTACTGCTAAATTACCGTCAAATAAATTGGTGTTTGGTACATCATTTTTACCTAAAGCATCAACTTTTTTAAGGTTTTTAGGTGTAGATGCTACAAACTTTTCTGGCGCTTTGTCTTTCTTTTTAAATTTTGGTTGTACTGGTTTTTTAAATCTTATTTTATTTGGCTCAACATCTCCAAAAATATCTGCAGATAACATTGGATTTATGCGTCTTTCTTCTGGTGGCGTAATATTTTCGATAAATTGATCATCGATTTCTTCTATAAATCTACTAGGATCAGAATCTACTAATTTTCCCCAACGGTAACGTGATAAAGCATACGTTAAATAGGCTTGTTTTTCGGCTCTAGTTAAGGCTACGTAAAACAGTCTTCGCTCCTCTTCCAACTCGCTACGCGTATTCATGCTCATAGCACTTGGGAATAAATCTTCTTCTAAACCTACTACAAAAACATTATTAAATTCTAGTCCTTTTGCAAGGTGAATGGTCATTAACGCTACTACATCATCATCGCCTTTTTCGTTATCTAAATCTGTAGCCAATGCAACATCTTCTAAAAACTCGGCTAAATCACCTTTGGCATCTGCTAATTCTTGCTGTCCTTCAACAAAATCTTTAACACCGTTTAGCAATTCTTCAACGTTTTCTAGCCTTGTTACACCTTCTGGAGTTCCGTCTTTATTAAACTCGCGCATCAAACCACTAGATTTCACAACGTGTTCTGCAAGTTCAAAAGCGGTAGCAGTTTGATTCATCACTTGATAACTTTCAATTAAAGTCACAAAATCACGAAGTTTATTTTTGGTACCGTTATTTATATTTACTTGAACTGTGTCAATTTCTTTTAAAATTTCCCAGATGGTTTTACCCAAACCGTTGGCTGCAACCACTAAACGATCTATTGTAGTTTGGCCAATACCTCTTCCTGGATAATTGATAATTCGTTTTAAAGCTTCTTCATCTGAAGGATTTAAAATCAAACGTAAGTAAGACAATACGTCTTTAATTTCTTTACGTTGATAGAAACTTAAACCACCATAAATTCTGTACGGAATATTTCGTTTACGTAATGCATCTTCCATTGCTCTAGATTGCGCATTGGTACGGTATAAAATGGCAAAATCGCTATTGTTTAGCTGCTGATTCATTTTGGTTTCCCAAATGGTGCTTGCTACATAACGACCTTCGTCACCATCGGTTAAACTTCGATGGACTTTTACTTTTGGTCCTTCTTCATTAGCCGTCCAAACTACTTTATCTAACTTAGTTTGGTTATGGTCAATCACTGAATTTGCTGCGCCAACAATATTTTTTGTAGAACGGTAATTTTGTTCTAATCGGTACAATTTTACATTATCATAATCACGCTGGAAATTAAGAATGTTATTAATATTTGCACCACGAAAGGCATAAATACTCTGCGCATCATCACCTACCACACAAATATTTTGAAAACGATCTGCCAATGCACGTACAATTAAATACTGACTGTGGTTTGTATCCTGATACTCGTCTACCAAAATGTATCTAAACTTGTCTTGATATTTTGCTAAAACGGTAGGAAAACGTGTTAAAAGCTCGTTTGTGCGCAATAGTAAATCGTCAAAATCCATTGCGCCAGCTTTAAAACAACGGTCTACATATGCTTTATAAATATTACCCATTTGTGGTCGCCTCGCCATAGCATCTGCTTCCATCAATTCTGGATTATTAAAGTATGCTTTTACAGTGATTAAACTGTTTTTGTAAGATGAAATTCTGCTGTAAACTTGTTTAGTTTTATACAGATCTTTATCTAAATTCATCTCTTTTATTATCGATCCTAAAAGTTTTTGAGAATCTTGCGTATCGTAAATTGTAAAATTGCTCGGAAAACCTAAATGATGTCCTTCTACTCTTAAAATACGTGCAAAAACCGAGTGAAATGTACCCATCCAAAGATTTTTAGCTTCACTTTCGCCAACAATTTGTGCAATACGCTCTTTCATTTCGCGTGCTGCTTTGTTGGTAAAGGTTAATGCTAAAATACTAAAGGAATCTACGCCTTTATGCATTAAGTAAGCTATACGATACGTTAATACTCTTGTTTTACCAGAACCTGCACCAGCAATAATAATCATTGGTCCATCTACTTGAATTGTTGGTTCTAATTGCGCGTCGTTAAGTTGAGAAAGGTACTTTTCCAAGGGTAATAATTTTTGTTGTAAAAATAACCATACCTCTTGGTTTTACTAAAGGTTTTTATCAATAATTATAAACAATTAAAGCATTGCTTCTTTTAATCCAGATCTAATACTTATCCAAATAAAATTAAATATTGATTTATGTTTAATACGCTGTATATCTTTTACGGTTGCTTTTTTAAAATTGTCTGCTTGATCTTTACTATCACTAGAGACTAGTAAATTTACAATACTGGATAGTAGTTTATTTTTTTCTTTACCATTGTCTTTTAAAACGGTAACATCAAAATTTTGATATTTTGTTTTTAAATCAATATTAGAAGTATTAGTGTTTCCATCTATGGTAAAGTACGTTTTTTGTAATTCGCCATTTAATCTTATATTTAAATTTGGTTCCATAAATTGGTTCATTTGGCTTGCTTTAAGCAAACCTAGATCGGCTTTAAATACAAACTGATCTGCAAGATTATTCACATTAAAACTCCAATTAACATTTAAAGAAGAATTATCCATAAATGTAGATGAAATATCGATAGTTGTCGTTACTGAGTCTGCATACGCATTACCCAAATTAGCAATTTTTGCATTTAAATTAGAGAATAGTAATTTACCAGCTTGTTTTTCTGCTTTCATTTTTTCTTCATAAGTAATTGAAGCGTTTTCAATCTGTACATTTTTTACTTTTAAATCGAAATTTAAATCTCTTAATTGCTTGCTATACATTTGTTTTTCAGAAAAATCATCTGCTACTAACTTATCTCTGTAAATGTTGAAATTCGGATTTTTTATTGCAATGTTTTCGCTATTAAAACTGAAAATACTGTCGTTTTTAAATCCTACTTTATAATCATTAATAGTAATTTCTTCAACTTTTAAATCATAGTAATCACGTTCTACTTTTAGATGTTTTGAGAGTTCGTGTTTATCATATTTGGTTTTGATGTTTAAATCGGTAAACGTTGCGTTGTTTTTATTGATTTCAATCTTGTGTACAGTCAAATTTTCAAAATCGTTTAAGACATAAAATGTTTGATTAGCCGAAAGATTAAAATCTTCAAATTTAAAAGGAATGTTAGCCTTAAAAGTGTCTTCATTAAACCTCATTTTTAAGGTAGACATATTTAATTGATCTGACTTAAAAAGCACAGTTTCAGTATTAAAATCGAAAATTTCAATCATGGCATTATCTACTGAAAAACGTTCAATATTTACAGGTATTTTAACCTGATTATTGATTTGAATATTAAAATCTTTAGAAGATACTTGTTTGTTATAAAAGTGAGTAATTTTTGGAGATTTCACGTTTATATTTTCAATATCAATAGTGTTATTATTCCAATAATTCCAATAGCTAACACCTTCAATACTTAACGTTTCTAGTGCTAATTGTGTGTTTATTTTATCGGTAGTTTTTCCTTTAATCGTTAATAAAGGCGCTTCCAATTTAAAATTGCCTACTAACACGTCTAAATCTATCGATTTATACTGTAAGTTGAGGTGTTCTGGTAAATTTGATATATAGTTTTCAACTTTATTAATAACTATATTTTTAGCAATAAAATAGCCAATTGTCAAAGTAATTAATGACAAAATTATTACTAGAATGGTTTTTTTTGTTTTTGTGGTCATTTACTAAAGATAGCACATCCAAATTATAACCATTCTATTTTATAATTATATTAACTAAACAAAAATGATAACTCTGTAATTTTATTATTTTTGAATAAACTTCTTATAAATGGAATCAATTTTAGACTTTCTTTCTAACATTACTTGGTGGATGTGGATTATTATTGCTTTGGCTATTGTGGCAATTAGAGATATTATACAAAATAAACATACTATTAGTCACAACTTTCCTATTGTTGGTCACTTTAGATATATGTTAGAAAGTATTGGTCCAGAATTAAGGCAATACCTTGTCGCTAATAACCGTGAAGAACTTCCTTTTAATCGTATAGAACGTGGTTGGGTTTATGCGTCTTCTAAAAATGAAAATAATTACGAAGGTTTTGGTACCGATAGAGATATTTACGCACATCAGCATATTTTTATAAATAATGCAATGTTACCTTATAAGTTAGAAGACAATCATCCTAACAAAAAGGACAAACACTTTTTACCATGTGCTAAAGTCATGGGCGAATACAATAAACGTAAAAGACCTTACAGACCAGCATCTGTAATTAACGTGTCTGCAATGAGTTTTGGATCTTTATCAGCTAAAGCTGTAGAGTCTTTAAATAAAGGCGTAAAACTTGCTGGCGCATACCATAATACTGGCGAAGGTGGATTATCACCATATCATAAAAATGGTGGCGATGTTGTGTTTCATTTTGGGACCGGATATTTTGGTGTTAGAGATGACGATGGTAATTTTTCTATGGAAAAATTACAACAATTAGTCAAAGAGAATCCTTTTGTTAGAGCAATAGAGGTTAAATTATCTCAAGGTGCAAAACCAGGAAAAGGTGGTGTTTTACCTGGTAGCAAAATCACTAAAGAAATCTCTGAAATTAGACACGTGCCAATGGGTGAAGATGTACTATCACCACCAAATCATTCGGCTTTTAATACCATTCCAGAATTAGTAGAATTTGTAGAAGCAATTGCACAAGAAACCGGTTTACCTGTTGGTATAAAAGCTGCTATTGGTAAACTTGAACAATGGGAAGAGTTAGCAGATTATATGAAAGCTAACAATAAAGGTCCAGATTTTATTACTGTAGATGGCGGCGAAGGTGGTACTGGTGCTGCGCCACCAAGTTTTGCAGATCATGTGTCTTTACCTTGGGTTTATGGTTTTGGTGATTTGTATAAATTATTTAAAGATAAAGGACTTACAGAGCGTATTGTATTTATTGGAAGTGGTAAATTAGGGTTTCCTGCTAAAGCAGCTATGGCATTCGCCATGGGCGCAGATTGTATAAATGTAGCGCGTGAAGCTATGATGAGTATTGGTTGTATACAAGCACAAGTTTGTCACACCAATCGTTGTCCTGCTGGCGTTGCAACGCAAAACAAATGGTTACAACGCGGTATAAATGTTCCTTTAAAAAGCGAACGCTTAGCGCAATACTTTAATACATTTAAAAAAGAATTATTAGAAATTACTCACGCTGCGGGTTATGAACATCCTTGTCAATTTAAAATGACTGATGTTGAAGTTAATGTAGACGACCATAATCTTAGTAAAGAATTAGACCGAACTTACAATTACAATAAAGTTGAAGTTCCGTTTAACGGTGTTCAGGCTTTAAAAGATTGTATGCATTTAGGTGGAAAAGCCTAAACTTTTTTCAATAATAAAATATATAAACAACTTACTTGTACAATACACTTAAACCCATTAAGTTTGTTACATAAATTAATTATAAATGGAAGATCAAGTTTTAACGCTATTATTATATACAATACCTGCATTAGTTACCGGTACAATTGCTTACCTATTTTTTAGAGAGCATATGAATAATGAGTTTGAGCGTCGTAAATACGAAGTTGCTAAAGAACTTAACAAACAATCTTTACCTATAAGACTTCAGGCTTACGAGCGTTTAACTTTATTCTTAGAACGAATTTCTCCTAATAAACTTTTATTACGTGTATCTCCTGTTGGAAACAACAAAGAAGCCTACGAAACTTTATTAATAAGAAACATAGAACAAGAATTTGAACACAATTTAGCACAACAAATCTATTTTAGCGACAACTGTTGGAGTGTTATCAATGCATCTAAAAGCGCGACTGTGCAATTAATTAGAAAAGTAGCCATGAGCGAAAAAATTGATAGCGCAGATAAACTTCGTGAAGCTATTTTAAACGAAATGCTTGATAAACCTGCACCAAGTAACGCTGGTTTACATTATATCAAAAAAGAAGTTGCCGAAATCTGGTAAGGTCTACACGTTTTCAGTTTCATCTTTAAACTTTTCACTTTTATCCATTGGTTGTCCTATGGCGTGTTTAGACTCGGCATAATGATAACCTTGTTGCCACCACGTTTCCATTAATTGTTTATTGAAAATTAATGAATTTTCGGTAAGTTTTGTTGGCGTAAAATATAGATTAAGCTTAACATTTCTATGTTTTGCTGCTAATCGTCCTATTGCAATATCGCCTTTTTCGACTTGATCAGACAAATGACCAAAAAGATTAATCATTAAAGAAAACGGATTTTTACCTAAAACCTTGTTATACTCTAGGTTTTCACTTTCTAAAATAATCGCATCTACTTCTGTTGCACCTCTTAAAATAGCTTCTCTAATAGGCACAACACAAGCCAATCCGCCATCTGCATACTCAAAACCATCTTTTGTTGCTAAAGACATAAAAGGTACTAAATTACAAGATATCCAAATCCAGTCGCAAAACTCGTCATAACTAAAGTCTTTAATAGACTTGTACTCTGCTCTATTTTTAGAAAGATTAGTAACCGTAACAATTACATCTTCTTTTGTGGCTCTAATTTTATCGTATTCGTCTTTAGTAAAATTCTCTTTAATATGCTTTCTTAAGTTTTTACTTTCACCAAAAGTTCGTTTTCGTTTAATAAATTGTAAAACCGTATTAAAGTAATTAATAGACACGTATTCTCTATCACCTTTCTTCTTGACTACAAAAGGATTGATATTAAAAATAGAATGCTGATTAACATGCGTATAAATATCATACAGCTTACCAATATCATGTGCTGCCAAATGCGGAATTAACAAACTACCGGTAGATGTGCCCAAATACATATCGTAATCTCTACCTTCTTGCTCTATCAAATATTGTGCAACGCCACCTGCAAATGCACCTTTACTTCCGCCACCAGAAATTACTAAAGCTTTCAAATTTAATCTTGTATTGGGTTACTATTATTTTGCAAATTACTAATTATTGATTGATATCTATCGTCTTCAGACAAGTTTTCTAACAGTGATTTTGCAAAACTTTTAAATCGCCAATTATGATGTTTTGTAGCTTCAATTAAGTGTTTTAAAGCCTCTTCATTAAACACACCAATACTAGACAAATAACCAAATGCATTTTGACGCAAACTAAACGGTTGCTTTGGATTGGTATAACTCACCAATTCCTCAAAAAAATCTTGTTTTTTATCTGTTTGAAAGTCTTGTGTTGCCAACGCCAATGTTAACCATAACGTACGAACATTGTAATCGTTAAACCCAAAAACAGATTGAGTTTGCTCTAAATATTCATTTCGCTTTCGCGGAAAATTTGCCCAAAGGTTATACAAAGCAGTTTCAATAGTGACGTACGATTGATCCTTTAACAAGGTTTCATAATCCTGCTGAAAGTCTTCCGGAATTTCAGACATGTTTAAAGCTAATGTTTGCCTTAAATGAAGATTTTTAGACGCAAACGCTTCTTTTACCAAATCGTTGTAAGTTGGGTATTCTGATGTAGACAACGCCTCTTTTAATACTGCAACTTGTATTGGGTAAAATCCTTCTGGTAATTGCGTTACCAAACTTGATGGTATATAATTATCATCAGCATCGGTTCTGTATGTTAAATACGGATGTTCTTCAATAGTTAATAAAAATGCAGATGTTTCGTTAGATTGTAAAGCCTCTTTCATCTCTTTTATTGGTAACGCTTTATTTTTTAACCAAACTTGTACAAAATTAGACAAGTCCATTTTGGAAGCTTTTTCAACTTCACTTATAAAATCATTAGTCTCTACATTATCATAAGCATGTTTATTTAAATAGCGTTTTACAGCTGTTTTAAACGCCTTATCACCTACTTTTTCTCTTAGCACATGCAAAACCCAAGCACCTTTTTTATAAAACGTCGTACTGCTAGATTTTGGATCTAGTAACGCTGTACTTTGTTCTGCTTGTTCTTGTGCTTCTAATTCTTTAAAATATTGGTACAATTGCCAATAGTAATAATCGTTACCAAAAATATCGCGTTCTGCTAACAGCGCGTAATACGTAGCAAAACCTTCTTGTAGCCAATGGTGCGTCCCAGAAGTTTCGGTAACCAAATCGCCAAACCATTGGTGAGCTAACTCGTGCGCATTAACATTAACGTAGTTTTTATCTACAAAACTAATGGCATCAATCATAAAATCGTCTGAAAAAATCGTACAGCTTGTGTTTTCCATACCAGAATACAAAAAGTCTTTTACAGGAACTTGTTTGTAGTTTTGCCAAGGATATGGTACGCCAATTTCTTCCTCTAAAAAATCAATCATCTGTTTCGTGTAACGGTAAGTTGGCTCTACTTTTGCAGAATCTTCTGGATAGTAATACAATTGGATAGGAATACCGCTTTTTGAAGTGATTTCTTTTTTATCGTATTTGCCTATAGCCAAAGCAACAAGGTAACTTGACATTGGCTGTTGCATATCGTAATGCCAAGTAATTGTTGATTCGTTGATTTGTTTTTCTGTTAGTTTTCCATTAGCAACAACGGTATAATCTTTATCATAAGTTATGTTTAAATCAAACTCAATTTTATCATTCATATCATCAATACTTGGCAACCAATTGCTAGTATATTTACCTTGTCCTTGTGTCCAGATTTGATTAGAGTTTTCTTTTTCGACAAAATACATAGTTTTTTTAGGATTTGACTTATAACTTAACGAAAGCTCATTATCTACCGAAACACCAAGTTTTTTCTTAATTATTAAATGATTTGATGTTAAATTAAACTCAACTTTACTACCATTAACAGACACATCTTCAAACTCGATGTTTTTTGCATCAACATAAAAAGAGTCTATTGGTTTTAAAACAGTAAAATAGTAAGTAACCAAACCAAAAATTGATTTATCCTCTGTCTGTACAGTAATATTTACTTCTGCTCTTTTAAAATCAACAACATCGGTTTGTTGGGCAGTTACAAGACAACTAAAAAATGTAAAAAGAAGTAATAGGTAATATCTCATAGTTTGTTTTTATCAAGGACTAGACCAAAATACATAAAATTTAGAGTTTCATCTTTCAAGTTAAAGATTTATCTTCGTTGCTTATGAGTACCAACTTACAAACTCCTATAGATTATTTAAAAGGCGTAGGACCAAATCGCGCAGATTTACTACGTAAAGAGTTAGGTATTCATACATATCAAGATCTAATCAATCTGTTTCCTAATCGGTATTTAGACCGCACACAGTACTATAAAATTAATCAGTTACAACCTAATGCTAGCGAAGTTCAAATTGTTGGTAAAATTATCAAGTTTGAAGAAGTTGCGCAAAAAAGAGGCAAACGATTAGTCGCTACATTTAAAGACGACACTGGTACTATGGAACTGGTTTGGTTTAGAGGTCAAAAATGGATTAGAGAAAGTTTAAAACTAAATACACCTTACGTTATTTTTGGTAAAACAAATTTGTTTGCAAACAAGTTTAGTATGCCTCATCCGGACATCGAATTATTGTCCGAACATCAGGCAAATTTGCGTAGCAATATGCAAGCCATTTATCCGTCTACAGAGAAACTTTCTAACAAAGGAATTAGCAATCGTGTAATGACAAAAATCATGCAAAATTTGTTCTTAGAAACGAAGGGAAAATTTGCCGAAACTTTGTCTAAAAATTTGCTAAAAGAAAACCAATTAATTTCCAAATCTGAAGCTTTATTCAATATCCATTTTCCGCAAAATCAAGAGGCACTTTCAAAAGCAAAATTTAGGTTAAAATTTGAAGAATTATTTTACATTCAACTGCAATTAATTTTAAAAAATTTAATCAATAAAAAGAAGATAAAAGGACTGCCTTTTGAAAAAGTTGGAGAACACTTTAACAACTTTTACAAACACCATTTACCGTTCGAATTAACCAATGCACAAAAACGTGTGTTGAAAGAAATTCGTTCAGATTTAGGTAGTCATGCGCAAATGAACCGCTTATTACAAGGTGATGTTGGCTCTGGAAAGACCATAGTCGCGCTAATGTCAATATTAATGGCGCTTGACAACGGTTACCAAGCCTGTCTAATGGCGCCAACTGAAATTTTGTCAGTCCAGCACTACAACGGATTAGCTGAACTATGTAAGGAGTTGAAAATCAGAATAAAACTACTTACTGGTTCAAGTAAAACTTCAGAACGAAAAGAAATTCATAATTTACTAGAAAATGGCGAATTAGACCTCTTAATTGGCACACATGCATTGCTTGAAGATAAGGTAAAATTTAAAAATTTAGGACTCGCCATTATTGACGAGCAACATCGATTTGGAGTTAAGCAACGTTCAAAATTATGGAAAAAAGGTCCGTCCATAATTTTAGAAAATGGCGAACAATCTGCTCCTATTCCACCGCATATTTTGGTGATGACAGCAACACCAATTCCGCGTACTTTAGCCATGTCAATTTATGGTGATTTAGACATCTCGATTATCGACGAATTACCACCTGGTAGACAAGCCATAAAAACCGTTCATCGATACGATAATAATCGACTAAAAGTGTTCCGATTTATACGTGATGAAATTGCCAAAGGAAGACAAGTTTATATCGTCTATCCTTTGATACAAGAAAGTGCTCAAATGGACTATAAAGATCTAATGGATGGATACGAAAGTATCGCTCGAGATTTCCCTGCGCCTAAGTATCAAATTTCAATTGTTCATGGACAAATGAAACCTGCCGATAAGGATTTTGAAATGCAACGTTTTGCTAAAGGCGAAACTCAAATTATGGTTGCTACAACGGTGATAGAAGTTGGCGTAAATGTGCCAAACGCTTCTGTAATGATTATTGAAAGTGCCGAGCGTTTTGGTTTATCGCAATTACATCAATTACGTGGTCGTGTTGGTCGTGGCGCAGCACAAAGTTATTGTATCCTAATGACTAGCCACAAACTATCAGAAAACAGTAAAACACGCATCCAAACCATGTGTCAAACCAACGATGGTTTTGAAATTGCCGAAGTGGACTTAAAACTTCGTGGTCCAGGAGATATTATGGGTACACAACAAAGCGGCGTACTTAACTTGCGTATTGCAGACGTGGTAAAAGACAGCAACATTTTACAACACGCACGTTATTGGGCTAAACAAGTTTTAACAAAAGATCCAAGCTTATCACATCCAGAAAACGCGGTTATTTTAAACACTTATCGCCAAATGGCTAAGTTTAAAAATATCTGGAATTACATATCCTAACATCAATCCACTTAATAAACTGCTGTAAATTTCGTATTTTTAAAGTAAAAAAACTATGAAAACTCTAATCTTAACTTTAACCCTATTTACTTTTATGACTTCAATTACAATTTTTCAGTTTAGTAACACCAGTAATTTAGATGACTGGCAAATTGTAGATGATGTTGTTATGGGTGGAAAATCTAACGGAAAATTCAATTTAAACAAATATGGCAACGCTGTTTTTAGTGGCAACGTGTCTTTAGAAAATAATGGCGGATTTAGTTCTGTGCAGTATAAATTTAAGCCTATTGCAATTCAAAATTCAAAAGCTATAAACATTAAATTAAAAGGCGACGGTAATAGCTATCAGTTTAGACTAAAAAAAGACCAAAACGACTATTATTCTTATAAAAAGGAATTCAACACCAATGGAGATTGGCAAACCATTACGCTACAATTATCAGATTTTGCACCAACCTTTAGAGGCAGAATTTTAGATATTCCAAATTTTAATAGCGATGTATTAGCTCAAATTTCATTTTTAATCGCCAATAAACAACCACAAAATTTCAAATTAGAAATTTCTAAAATCTGGTTAGACTAATTTTTTTTTGATAAAAATCTGTAACAAACCTTAAAGTGTTGTTACATATAAAGCACATCAATCAAAAATCAAAAACCTTATGAAGTATTTAAAAGTACTAATCCTAGCATTGGTTTGCTGGTCTTGTAATGCGCAAACCGACAATTCTAACCTATTAATTAGCAAAACAAAGTTTACCAACTACGCAAAACTTCCGTTTTATAAAAAGCTAACTACAACTAACAATGGTGCAACCGTTTGGAAAGACCAATACAAATATCTAGACAGCATAGATATTTACAGCATTAAATACAAAAGCGATAACCTAATCGTTACAGGTTTAATGGTTACACCAAAAGCAACTGGAAAATATCCTAGCATCATTTTTAATCGTGGCGGAAATCAAGATTTTGGCAAATTGGTTATGGGTCATGCCATATATACCTTTGGGGAATTAGCTAAAGAAGGCTACGTTGTAATTGCTAGTAACTATCGTGGTAATGGCGGTAGCGAAGGTAAAGAAGAGTTTGGCGGTAAAGACGTTAACGACGTGATTAACCTTATAGACGTACTTAAAGAAGTAGAACAAGCCGATACCGATAATATTGGCATGTACGGTTGGAGTCGTGGCGGCATGATGACGTATCGCGCCTTAACCCAAACCAACAAAATTAAAGCAGCAGTTGTTGGTGGCGCAATCTCCGATCAATTTGAATCTTTAAAAGACCGACCAAAAATGGAAACTGGTGTTTTAGCGCAGCTTGTGCCAAATTATTACGACAATAAAGAAGCCGAACTTACCAAACGATCTGCAGTAAAATGGGCAGACCAATTCCCAAAAGACACGCCAATACTGTTATTACACGGTACATCAGATTGGCGCGTAAAACCAGAACACAGCTTAAAAATGGCTTTAGAATTTGAAAAACACCGCATACCCTACCGTTTAATTATGTTTGAAGGTGGCGATCATGGTATAACCGAACACAAAGACGAAGTTAACCAACAAGTCCTTAACTGGTTTAACAAATACCTAAAACACAACCAACCGTTACCAAATATGGAATATCACGGTAAATAATCTAATAATCAATAGTTTTTAAACCAAAATCTCGGTACGATTAAACAATTGTATCGAGATTTTTTTATGCAATAATATGCTTTAACGTTAGTTAATATGGATTTTTTGACTGTATATCGAATGAATTTTCGTGTTAGGTATTGAAAGTATAACTTTATAAAAGTTGAATTTTATATAAAAAAAATAATATTAATTCTACAGACATTTTATAAATATTAAATTTGCAAAATGTTTTATAGAAGAAAAATAATATTATCATTACTCCAACTTTGTAATGGAAGAGTTGAAAAAACCAAATTACAAAAGTTACTATTTTTATATAGTCAAAGAAAAAGAGAATCAGAGTATGACTTCATTCCATATAAATATGGATGCTACTCCTATTCAGCTAATGCTGACTTAGTAACTATGGTGAAAAAAGAATTCTTACTTGAGTCTGAAGAAGGTTATACAAAGATTGACACAAAGGATTATTTAATTACTCTTAAAACAAAAGATAGAGAGTTATTAACCGAAACTATTGAGCGTTATGGCAATATGAGAAACGAAACCTTAATAAAGCACACTTATATAAATTTTCCTTATTATGCAATTAATAGTTCAATTGCTAAAAGAATTTTGAACGAAGAGTATTACAAAAAGGTTTTAAATAATATTCCAAATGATAATAAAAAAATAGTCTTTACAATTGGATATGAAGGAATCAGTTTAGAGAAATATTTAAATAAACTTGTAAAAAACAACATCAAACTTTTAGTTGATGTTAGAAAAAACCCATTAAGCATGAAGTATGGATTTAGTAAAACTCTATTAAAAAGATTTTGCGAAAGTTTAGATATTAAATATATACATATTCCAGAAGTTGGAATAAATTCTAATCAAAGACAAACTTTAGATAAGCAAGAAGATTACGACATCCTTTTTGAGACTTACAAAAACACAACATTGAAAGAAACATCAACTCAACAACAGGAAATAATAAATCTTTTAAACGACAATAATAGAATTGCACTTACTTGCTTCGAATCTAACATCTGTCAGTGTCATAGATTACCATTGGCAGAATCATTAAAGTCCTTTGAATCTAATTTGGTTGTTGAACATTTATAATTTATGGCGAAAACAAAGGTTCTCATTACAGTTAAAACATATCCAGCAATTTCTGGAAAATATGATGAGCTTGTATGTACAGCGGGATTTACCGAAGATGGTAAATTAATCAGAATTTACCCTGTTCCTTTCAGAAAGAAAGATTATTCTCAACAATACAGAAAATATGAATGGATTGAACTTGATTTAGTTAAAAATACAAGTGATTTTAGACCTGAAAGCTATAGACCTTATTCAATGGATAGCGAAATAAAAATACTTGAACATATCGATACCGCTGGAAATTGGTATTTGCGAAAGAAAATAGTTCTTAATAATGTTTATAAAAATCTTTCAGAATTAATTTCTGAAGCCAAAGACAATAAAATCTGTACTTCACTCGCTGTTTTTAAACCAACAAAGATAAAAGACTTTATTACTAAAGAAGTTGATAGAAACTGGGATAAAAAGAAAATTGCAAAATTAAAAGCTCAAAGAGAGCAAGGAAATTTATTTGAACATCCTGAAGACCCATTTGAAGTTGTAAATAAATTACCTTACAAATTCACTTATGTCATTGAAGACAATCAAGGTAAAGAAAGCCGAATGATGATTGAAGATTGGGAAATTGGAGCTCTATATTGGAGACAGTTAGCAAAACACGAAGGAAATGAATCTAAAGCAGTAGAAGATGTAAGAAAAAAATATTTTGATGACTTTGCCTTAAAAAAAGACTTGTATTTATTTTTAGGGACTTCACAAGTTCATCATTATGTATCACATAATCCATTTATGATTATCGGAACTTTTCATCCAAAAATTGACAATCAAACAAAACTCTTTTAAAAGCAATGCAACTGGAAAAGATATGTACTAATTGAACAACACAATTAAAAAGACAACAAATCTTTCATCTCCTGATAAATAAACTCAAAAAACTTTTCATCTTTTATTAGTGAATTAAAACATATTTTAATTTACATACTTAACCTGTTAAATAATCTCATTTCACCTTAATTGCTATTAGTTTTATTAAATTAGCTAACTACTAACTAAAACTTAATTAATGAGACTAACATCGCTTTTGGTATTGGTGTTGTTGTGCTGCGTGGCGTGCCAACAAGACCAAACAGAATTACCAGTATCTAACCCTAATTTATCTTTAGCAGATTATGCCAACCCATTAATGGGTACAGACTCTAAATACAGCTTATCTAACGGTAACACCTATCCTGCAATTGCAACACCTTGGGGAATGAATTTTTGGACACCAATGACCTCTAAAATGGGCGATGGTTGGACCTACAATTACGACGATAATAAAATACGTGGTATCAAACAAACGCACCAACCAAGTCCATGGATTAACGATTATGCGGCGTTTTCTTTAATGCCAGTTACTGGTGCCTTAAAATTTAAAGAAGACGAGCGTGCATCTTGGTTTTCGCATAAAGCAGAAACCGTAAAACCGTACCATTACAAAGTGTACTTAGCAGATTATGATGTTAACGTGCAATTAGCTCCAACAGAACGCGCTGCGCATTTTGAGTTTACCTTTCCTGAAAAAGATAGTTCTTACGTGGTTTTAGATGCGTTTGATAAAGGATCTATGGTAAAAATTATCCCCGAAGAACGCAAAATTATTGGTTACTGTCGTAATAATCGTGGCGGCGTACCAGAGAATTTTCATAACTATTTTGTGGTTCAGTTTGATAAAGAATTTGAAGTCACGCATACGTGGACAGACAACTGGCAATTACAAAAAAACACATTATCTAGCGAAGGTGATCACGTTGGTAGCATTATTGGTTTTAAAACTAAAAAAGGCGAAAAAGTGACTGCAAAAGTAGCATCGTCTTTTATTAGCTTAGAACAAGCACAACTTAACTTAGACAGAGAAATTGGTAACGATACGTTTAAAACTACTAAAGACAAAGCAAAATCCCTTTGGAATACCGAATTTAACCGCATAAAAATAACCGATAACAACACCGATAACATCAAAACATTTTACTCGTGTTTGTACCGTTTGTTATTGTTTCCGCGTAAGTTTTACGAGATAGATAAAGACGATAACGTTGTGCATTACAGTCCGTACAACGGAAAAGTGTTACCAGGTTACATGTTTACCGACAACGGATTTTGGGATACGTTTAGAGCAGTTTATCCATTTTTTAATATGATGTATCCAGAGTTAAATGCACAAATTATGGAAGGTCTTGCAAACACCTATAAAGAATCGGGTTGGTTACCAGAATGGGCAAGTCCAGGACATAGAGATTGTATGGTTGGCTCAAATTCGTCACCAATTATTGTCGACGCCTTTTTAAAAGGAAATGTAAACGAAAAAGATGTGCAAACGCTTTTTGATGCAGTACTTAAAAATGCAAATATTGAAGCCGATAGACCTGCAAGTTCTGTTGGTCGCGAAGGTTTGATCTATTACAACAAACTCGGCTATGTACCGTACAATGTTGGTATTAACGAAAACGCAGCACGTACTTTAGAATACGCTTACGCCGATTTTACCATCGCAAAAATGGCTGAAAAATTAGGTAAAACCGATTTGGCTAATCGTTTTTATGACCAATCGTTAAATTATAAAAATCTGTTTGATCCATCAACTAACTTAATGCGTGGTAAAAATGAAGATGGTACGTTTCAGTCGCCATTTAATCCTTTAAAATGGGGCGACGCTTTTACCGAAGGTAACAGTTTACACTACACTTGGTCGGTATTTCATGACGTGCAAGGGTTGATAGATTTAATGCAAGGCGAAGATCAATTTGTAAAACAATTAGACCAAGTGTTTGATATGCCACCAGATTTTGACGATTCGTATTACGGTGGAACTATTCACGAAATTAGAGAAATGCAAATCGTAAATATGGGTAATTATGCACATGGTAATCAGCCAATACAACACATGATTTATCTGTATAATTATGCTAACGCGTCGTACAAAGCACAAGAAAAAGTAAGAGATGTATTAACCAAATTATACAGCGCAACACCAGATGGATATTGCGGTGATGAAGATAACGGACAAACCTCAGCGTGGTATGTGTTTAGCGCAATGGGCTTTTATCCTGTAACGCCAGGAGTTGATCAATACATTATTGGCAGTCCGTTGTTTGACCAAGTCGAATTACACTTAGAAAACGGAAATACGTTTAAAATTTCATCTAGAAATAACGGCAAAGACCATTTTTATATTGATTCTATGGAATTGAACGGTAAAGACTATCAAAATACCTTTATCAATTACGATGACATTCAAAATGGTGGCGAAATCATCTTCAACATGAGCGCAACACCAAACACTAACTTAGGCACAAAAGCTGAAAACAAACCATACTCACTAAGCACTGAAAACACCAAGAAATAAATCCATGAAAAAACTAATTATATTAAGTTTAAGTGTATTTACTGTACTGTCTTGCAATGACAAGAAAGCAAACTCAGAAACAACCCAACAAACAAAAGATTACACACAATTTGTAAATCCTATGATTGGAACAAGCAAAATGGGACACGTATTTCCTGGAGCAACAACACCGTTTGGAATGGTGCAATTAAGTCCGCAAACCAACTTTCAAAAAATGTTTAAAGAAGATGGTAATTACAACTCAGAAACTTATGAGTATTGTGCAGGTTACCAGCATAAAGACTCGACTATTATTGGCTTTACGCATACCAACTTTAGCGGTACAGGACATTCCGATTTAGGCGATTTTTTAGTAATGCCAACAACAGGCGATTTGGTTTTAGAGCCTTTAAAAACTGCTGATGGCGGCAAAGGATTTTATTCTATCTTTTCGCATGACAACGAAACAACTTCACCAGGTTATTACGCGGTAAACTTAGATAGTTACAACATTAAAGCAGAATTAACCGCTAGTGATCGTGTTGGATTTCATCAATATACATTTCCAAAATCGGATAATGCACACATTGTATTAGATATGGTTTACAATGTGTACCATCATGATAATAAAAATGTTTGGTCGTCTATTAGAGTTGAAAATGATACGCTAATTACAGGCTACCGACAAACCAAAGGTTGGGCAAGAGACCGCAAAGTATTTTTCGCTATGACGTTTTCTAAACCTATTAAAAGTTACGGTCATAAAAAGTACGACAATGTCAAGTATGATGGCTTTTACAGACGTTTTAATCAAGCTGAAAATTTCCCGGAAATGGCAGGACATGATATCAGAGCCTATTTCAATTTTGATACAGAAGCAGACGAAGTTATCAAAGTAAAAATGGCGTTGTCTTCGGTAAGTTCTGCTGGTGCTTTAAAGAATTTAAATGCTGAAATTCCGCATTGGGATTTCGATAAAACAAAAGCTGAAGCTAAAGAAAAATGGAATCAAGAACTCTCTAAAATTGAAGTCAACACATTAACCGAAAATGATAAAATTAATTTTTACACAGCGATGTATCACGCCTCATTATCACCAGTCATTTACGAAGATGTTGATGGGCAATATCGCGGATTGGATCAAAATATTCATACTTCAGAAGGATTTACAAACTACACCATTTTCTCACTTTGGGATACGTACCGAGCGTTACATCCTTTATACAACATTACGCAACCAAAGCGCAATAACGATATGATAAAGTCGATGTTAGCGCATCACGACCAAAGCGTACATAATATGCTACCTATTTGGAGTCATTATGCGAACGAAAACTGGTGTATGATTGGTTATCATGCCACTTCAGTTATTGCAGATGCGATGGTGAAAAACGTTGGCGATTTTGATAAAAGTCATGCGTTACAAGCTTCAATAAACACTGCAAACGTGCGTTATTTTGATGGTTTAGGAGATTACATCGATTATAAATATGTGCCAGATGATAAGAGTCATTCTTCTGTATCAAAAACTTTAGAATATGCGTATAACGATTGGTGTATTTTACAAATGGCAAAACAAGTTAAAAACAGTGAAACTGAAACCGTTTTTGAAGAACGTGCCAACTATTTCACTAATGTTTACGATCCTAAAATAGGCTTTATGCGTCCTAAATTATCTACAGGTGAATTTAGAGAAAACTTTGACCCAATGGATACTCATGGACAAGGTTTTATTGAAGGAAATGCTTGGAATTACGGTTTGTACGTTCCACAAAACATAGATAAAATGATAGAAATGATGCACGGTAAAGAACGTTTTACGCAGCATTTAGATTCGTTATTTACAATGGAAATCGAAGACAAATACATTGAAAAGCATGAAGACATCACTCGCGACGGTATTATTGGAAATTACGTGCATGGTAACGAACCTGGACATCATATTCCGTATTTATACAATTGGACAGGTCATCCAGAAAAAACGCAATCTAGAGTACGCATGATTTTAAACACCATGTATGCGCCAAAAGTTAACGGTTTATGTGGTAATGATGATGCAGGACAAATGAGCGCTTGGTATATTTTTAGTAGTTTAGGGTTTTATCCTGTAACGCCAGGATCTGCAAATTACGCATTAGGAAGTCCGTTAGTGAAAGATGCAATCATTCATTTAGAAAATGGAAACACATTAACCATTAAGGCAAATAACCAAAGTGAAGCTAATGTGTACGTAAAAAGTGTGACTATTAACGGAAAAGCTTTAAAAAACAATACCATCACTCATGATGATATTGTAAATGGTGGCGAATTAATTTTTGAAATGAGTAATTCGTATTAATTACTCGTTAATCAGCATGTTCATAAATGTGGTAAATTCATCTTTAAACTCGATGAATTTATCACCAGTTGCTGGTCCATTAAAACCTGTGTGTATTTTACGCACTTTACCAGTTTTATCAACAAATATAGATGTTGGATAACTTAATACGTGGTTAAGCATTGGCAATTTTTCGTTGGCTTTACTTTTGCTAGTTGTACCGGTTTGTGCTAATACAATTGGGTAGTTAATCCCTACTCTATCTTTAAGACGTTTTATGTTTTTAAACGCCGTTTCTTCAGTTTTTGCATACTCAAACGCTAGCGCTACAAACTCGATGTCTTTGTCTTTAATGTCTTTGTAATATTGTGCGTAGTAATTGCTTTCATCTAAACAATTTGGACACCAAGTTCCCATAATTTGAACAACAACGACTTTGTCTTTAAATCGGTCATCGGTTAAGGAGATTAGGTTTCCATTTTCATCAGGAAATGAAAAAGCTAAAGTCTCGTAACCATCTTTTAAATAGGTTAAAGAATCGGCAGCTTTCAATTCAAAGTTTTCATTTTTAAAAGCTGTAAAAGGCTCTTTCCAATGGTTACCAGAGTAAAATGCACCGTTTAATGTACTATCAGTCACGGTTGCAGTAAATAAAAATGCATGTGCGCCATCAAAGGTAGACAGTTGCATTTGGTCACCGTTAATTACGCCATCTAGATAACGGTAATCTCCAGTTTCGGTTCTAAAAGTACCTGTAACGGTATTTCCATTTTGGGTAAATATCCCTTTTGCCTTGTAGCTATCGTCTGTATTTGGGCTAAAAGTGGTTTCCCAACTACCTGTAATGTTAGTGTTAGGCTTCTTGGTTGTTTCAAATCTTGTTTTTGCTGGTGCTGCGGTAAATGGTACGCTACGGTCTTTACCTTCGGTTATATATTGACCTGTTAATTTACGGTCTTTTATTTTGGCTTTGATATAACTTTCAAAAACAGGCATTTGTATAAACACAGAGTCGTTTTTGTATTCAATTTCATCTACAGTAATGACTTCTTCAGCATTATAAATTTCTAACGTATTTGCGTCTTTCACCTTAAATACAAACGGTAAAGTTGTTATATCGTCTACTTGTAAATTAGCTCTGTAAGTTCCAAAATATAAAAACTCGGTAGTATCTTGATGACAAGATATGGCAAGGACAGAAATTATAATAATAAAGATTCTTTTCATGAGATGTAATTTGAGGCTAAAAATAACCATATAGTTTAGTGAAACCAAAAAGAATAGCGCCATTATCATATTTATAACATAAATAGATAAAAAAGCTATACTTAGGATTTCTATTACTACTTAGTATTATTATATTTGTGCACTTAATTAGTATATAAATAATGAAGATTTCTTACAACTGGATAAAACAGTTTATAAAAACCGATTGGTCACCAGAACAAACTAGCGAATTATTGACAGACTTAGGTCTAGAAGTAGAAGGTTTAGAACTTTATCAAAGTGTAAAAGGTGGTTTAGAAGGCGTTGTAGTTGGTGAAGTATTAACTTGCGAACAACACAGCAATGCGGATAAGTTAAAGGTAACAACTGTAAATATTGGTTTAGAACAACCTGTACAAATTGTTTGTGGCGCACCAAATGTTGCTGCAGGACAAAAGGTACCAGTTGCTACAATTGGCACTACTTTATATACTGAAGAAGGCGAAGCTTGGACTATTAAAAAAGGTAAAATAAGAGGTGAAGAATCTCACGGAATGATTTGCGCCGAAGACGAGCTTGGTTTAGGTAAATCTCATGATGGTATTATGGTTTTGCCAGAAGATACTGTTGTTGGAACACCTTGCGCCGATTTATTTGATGTAGAAAATGATCAAGTTTTTGAAATTGGTCTTACACCAAACCGTGCAGATGCTATGAGCCATTACGGTACAGCTAGAGATCTAAGAGCTGGACTTTTACAAAAAGGCATACAACTAGAATTAATTACACCAAGTGTAAGTTCTTACCATGTAGATAATCGTACATTAAAAATAGATGTAGATGTTAAAGACTACGATTTAGCTCCAAGATATTGTGGTGTAACAATTTCTGGATTAAAAGTCAACGACTCTCCAGAATGGTTACAAAACCGATTAAAAGCAATAGGTTTATCACCAATTAATAATGTTGTAGATGCAACCAACTATGTGTTACACGAGTTAGGTCAACCTTTACATGCTTTTGATGCAAGTAAAATTACAGGTCATAAAATTGAAGTTAAAACTGTTACTGCTGGTACCAAATTTACCACGTTAGATGGTATAGAACGTGAGTTACATGAAGATGATTTAATGATATGTAATGCAGAACAACCAATGTGTATCGCTGGTGTTTTTGGTGGTATTGATAGTGGCGTAACTAATCAAACTACAGCAATATTCTTAGAAAGTGCTTATTTTAATCCTGTAAGTGTACGTAAAACTGCAAAAAGACACGGACTTAATACAGATGCCTCTTTTAGATTTGAACGTGGTATCGATCCAAACATCACAGAATATGCTTTAAAACGCGCAGTTCTTTTAATCCAAGAATTAGCTGGTGGAGAAATTACTAGTGATATTGTAGATTACTATCCTAAAAAGATAGAAGACTTTCAAGTGACTTTAAGTTTTGATAAAATTAATAGACTTGTTGGTCAAAACATACCTAAAGAAGATATTAAATCTATACTTACCTCTTTAGATATTAAGATTAATAGTGTTACCGAAACTAACTTAGGACTTACAATTCCTGCTTATCGTAATGACGTAACAAGAGAAGCAGATGTTATAGAAGAAATATTAAGAGTTTACGGTTATAACAATATAGAAACTAGTACAAAATTAAATGCATCTATAGCAAACAGCTCTAGATTTGAAGATTATAAATTACAAAATATTGTAGGTAATCTATTAGCTGCTCAAGGTTGGTTTGAAATCATGTCAAACTCTTTAACCAATGCAAAATACAACGCGTTAAGTGAGCAATTAAAAGAAGACTATAATGTACAAATGTTAAACCCATTAAGTCAAGACCTTGGTGTAATGAGACAAAGTATGTTATTTTCTGGATTAGAAGCATTAAGCCACAATATTAACAGAAGACAATCTAATTTAAAGTTTTTTGAATTTGGTAAAACCTACCACGATTACAACACTAGCAGAGAAGAACACAAACACTTATCGCTTTTTGTAACAGGATTTAAAAACGAAGAAAGTTGGACAAATGCACCTCAAGAAAAAACTAACTTTTTCTATTTAAAAGGAAGCATCACTTCTATATTAACTAGATTAGGTATCTCTAGATTTCAAGAAAGCGAATCTAAAAACGATGTGTTTAGCGAAGGATTACAACTAAGCATTGGTCGTGATATGTTGGTAAATTTTGGAGTATTAAAAAGTAAAATCGCTAAGCATTTTGATATTAATCAAGACGTATTTTACGCAGATTTTAATTGGGACACAATAATTGAAGTTGCAAAACGCAATAAAATTAAATTTACACCAATTCCAAAATACCCAGAAGTAAGACGTGATTTTGCCTTACTACTTAATAATGATGTAACTTTTGAAAGCATTACTAAAATAGCTAAGAAAACAGAAAAGCAACTTTTAAAAGACATTAACCTTTTTGATGTTTACCAAGGTAAAAACTTACCAAACGGTAAGAAAAGTTACGCGGTTAGCTTTACGTTTTTAGATGAAAATAAAACACTTACAGACAAAGTTGTAGATAAAGTAATGAACAAACTTCAAAATAATTTTGAACGTGAATTAGGCGCAGAATTAAGATAATGGAAAATCAAGAAAAAAACAGATATAGCACAACATTAAACTTAGTTTTAGGAATATTTTTCCTTTTATTTGGTTGCTATAGAGTTTACAAATATTTAAATAACGAAGTAAATACTGTTAGGTTAATTTTAGGACTAGGTTTTATTGGCTACAGTATATTTATACTCTATAAATATTTTAAACATAAAAACGATTAATAAAAAAACGCCTTTTAAAAGGCGTTTTTTATTTGCAAATGTTAAATCCTTGTAATTAAGCTTAATATCAATTATTTTTATATAAAAATTGAAAAAGCTATGTTACTATCTCCTACAAACATTAAAGAGAAGCTTAAAAAGGAACAAAAAAAAGCTTTTACCACTACTGAAATTTTAGATCAAGTTAAAAGCATTTTAAACGATTATTCTAGCCAAGAAGCTTCAATTAAAAACAATTTAAAAGAATCAGAATCCATCAATGCAAATGCATTTAATTTTGAATTATTAGAAACCGAAAATATTTTTCATATTAATGCCATAAAAAACACATGTATTGATTATAGGTTAAGATTTTTAGACACCAAATATTTTAAAAGCGACTATCCGCAAGACGCTATTAATAAAATTAAAGCTTTAGAAAAAGCTCATAATACAACTATTAAAGGGTTTAAAATAATGGCTCCATCTAAATTATTTAAATTAGAAAATCCAGACGATCCATTGTTATTTGCTCCAATAGGAAATGATTACTATTATTTAATACATAAATGGGGAAACGACTTAAATCCACTAAGAAAATTAAGAGTGCTTCCATTTAAAACCTATGAAAATTTATTAGTTTTTGCATTAATAGTAAGCTTTACCTTAACGTTTTTATTCAACTCTAATTTACCAAAAGAACAATTTAATAGCTATTTCTTTTTGCTATTTCTATTTATGTTTAAATCTGTAATTGGTGTTGTTATTTTCTACGCGATATCACAAGGTAAAAATGTAAATTCTGCAATTTGGAACAATAAATACAATAAATAATCTGTTATTTTTTTTAGTATATTTAGTAGAAGCAATACTATAATTATGGAATCAGAATATGTAAAGATTTTTACGGGAGATTTTTTAACCTCACAAAGAATACAACAAGAACTAGAAGACATTGGGATTAATGCAGTAGTTAAAAATAAAGACGAATCTGCTAGATTAGCTGGTTTTGCAAATCCTGTTCCTAATGTATTAGATGTCTATGTTCACGAAAGTGAAGTACAAAAAGCACTACCAATTGTAGAAGGTGCAAAAGCATAAATAAACAAAAAGCCTCTTCAAAATAAATAGAAGAGGCTTTTCTGACTTAGTTATAAATAACACTTACACAAAATTTTAAGACTTAGGTAATAATACAGTGTCTATAACATGTATCACACCATTAGATTGGTTTACGTCTGCGATAGTTACCATTGCAGAGTTTCCGTTTTCATCGGTTACATAAACATTATCACCTTTAGTCCATGCAGTTAGTGTACCACCAGAAACAGTTTTAATCATTGCTTTACCTTTACCATCTTTTATAAGTTTAGCAATAGCTTTAGCATTCCATTTTCCTGCTACTACATGATACTTTAATATAGTTTGTAAAGTAGCTTTGTTTTCTGGCTTTACTAAAGTAGCAACTGTACCTTCTGGTAATTTATCGAAAGCTGCATTTGTTGGCGCAAATACAGTAAATGGTCCTTCACTTTGTAACACATCTACTAATTCTGCTGCTTTTACTGCTGCAACTAACGTGGTATGATCTTTAGAATTAACTGCATTTTCTACAATGTTTTTTGAAGGATACATTGCTGCTCCACCAACCATTTTAGTATCTTCTTTTTCCATGGAGTTTTGAGCAAACATTATAGATGAAGATAACATTACAGTTAAAGCTAGGATTGATTTAAATAAATTTTTCTTTTTCATAACAATTATTTTTGGTTTTCAATTTCTAATACCTACGCAATAATTATAATTGTGGTTTTATTTTCTTTTAAAAAATTTGAAATTATTGTAAAAAAAAAGCTCTTAGAACAACTAAGAGCTTCATAATATGAGTTTTAACACAAATTACACTTGATACATTTTTTCGCGTAATTCTTTAATTTTTTTGTCTTCCATATACTCATCAAAAGTAGTATATCTATCTATTACACCATTTGGAGTAAGCTCTACTACTCTATTTGCTACAGTTTGCGCAAACTCGTGATCATGTGTAGTAAATAAAACAGTGCCTTTAAAGTTTTTAAGTGAATTGTTAAATGCTGTAATACTTTCTAGGTCTAAATGGTTTGTTGGTTCGTCTAACATTAACACATTAGCTCTTGTCATCATCATTCTAGATAGCATACAACGTACTTTTTCTCCTCCAGAAAGCACATTAGATTTTTTAAGCGCTTCTTCACCAGAGAATATCATTTTACCTAAAAATCCTCTAATATGAACTTCTTCTCTTTCTTCTTCTGTTTTTGCCCATTGACGTAACCAATCTACTAAGGTTAAATCGTTTTCAAAAAACTTGCTATTATCTAATGGTAAATAAGATTGTGTTGTAGTTACGCCCCAAGAAAACTCGCCTGCATCTGGTTTTTGATTGTTATTTAAAACCTCGTAAAATGCAGTTGTAGCTCTAGAGTCTCTAGAGAATACTACTACTTTATCTCCTTTTTGTAAGTTTAAATCTATGTCTTTAAATAATAAATCACCATCTAAAGATGCTGCTAAACCTTCTACATTCAAAATTTGATCACCAGCTTCTCTTTCTCTTTCAAAAATTATAGCTGGATAACGTCTTGATGTTGGTCTAATCTCGTCTACATTTAACTTCTCTATCATCTTTTTTCTAGACGTTGCTTGCTTACTTTTTGCTACGTTAGCAGAAAAACGACGAATAAATTCTTCTAATTCTTTTTTCTTCTCTTCGGCTTTTTTGTTTTGTTGTGCACGTTGTCTTGCTGCTAATTGAGACGACTCGTACCAGAACGTATAGTTACCAGAGAAGTGATTTATTTTTCCAAAATCTATATCGCTAATATGTGTACAAACTGCATCTAAAAAGTGACGGTCGTGAGAGACTACTATTACACAGTTATCGTAATTTGCTAAGAAATTTTCTAACCAAGATATAGTTTCGTAATCCAAATCGTTGGTAGGCTCATCCATGATTAACACATCAGGATTACCAAATAATGCTTGTGCTAATAATACTCGTACTTTTTGCTTACCATCTAAATCTGCCATTAAGGTATAATGCAAATCTTCTTTTATACCAAGGTTAGATAACATAGCTGCAGCATCACTATCTGCATTCCAACCATTCATTTCTTCAAACTGTACTTGAAGCTCGCCTATTTTTTCAGCATTTTCATCTGTATAATCTGCGTAAAGCGTATCAATTTCAGTTTTAATTTTATATAAAGGTTTGTTTCCTTTTAAAACAGTATCCAACACAGTATCTTCGTCATGTTTGTTATGATTTTGTTCTAAAACAGACATACGCTTTCCTGCTTCTAAACTTACGTGTCCAGATGTTGGCTCCATCTTTCCTGATAGAATTTTTAAAAACGTAGATTTTCCTGCTCCATTAGCACCGATAATTCCGTAACAGTTTCCGTTATTAAAAGTAGTATTAACCTCATCAAACAGAACGCGTTTACCAAATTGAACCGATAAATTAGATACTGATAACATAAATTAAATTTTAAATTTTTGCAAAAGTAGAAAATTAGAAGTAAAAATCACTATATATTGTGTTATTATAAGTTTTAACAACGCCTTAACATTAAGACTGTTTTGATAAACATATTTTTGTTAGGTAAATGCATTTAGCCCTATACAGATAATGAATTGTAAACCCATACTTTTTTTAATAGCTGTTACTTGCTGCTTTTTTTCTTGTCAAGAGGAAAAAAAGGCTAATCTTAATGGTAATGCCTTTTTTGGAGGAGAAATTGTAAATCCTAATTCTCCTTACGTAGTTATCTTAAAAAACAATACAGTAGTTGATAGCCTTTATTTAGATAAAGACAATAGATTTTCTTACACCTTTAAAGATTTTGAACCTGGATTATTTCATTTTTATGATGGCAGAGAAGTACAATCTGTTTTAATCCAACCTAACGATAGTTTAATGTTTAGACTTAATACTATGGATTTTGATGAGTCTTTAGTATTTACTGGAATTGGTGAAAAGGAAAACAACTTTTTAATCGATTTATTTTTACTTAATGATAAATTACAAGATTCGGTTTTAAAAATAAGTCAGTTAGAACCAGATGAATTTGAAGAACAGCTTAACCAGATTAAACAAATTAAACAAGATAAGTTAGACGCCTTTAAAAGTAAATATCAAACCACAGCGCTTTTTGACAAACTTGCTCAAGCCAAAATTAATTATAATTATTACTACAGTAAAGAGGCGTATCCTTTTATAAATTATAGAGAAAATGAACGTCAGATTTTTGATGAATTGTCTGACGACTTTTATAGCTATAGAGACAATGTTAATTATAACGATAATGATTTAAAAGAATACAGACCTTATGTTTCTTTTTTAAGGGTTCATTTTAATAACATTGCTTTACAACAGCATTTTGAGCATTCTAAAGATAGTGAATACAACAATCAAAATATTGATTATAACATTGATAAACTTAATCTTATAGATCAAAAAGTATCTGATACTTTTACTAAAAACAAACTGCTTTATTATAATATGGTAAAGTTTATTAATGGTTCTCAAAACGATGAAGATTTTGATAAACTACTTAACCTTTTTAAACAAAAAAGCACTAATCAAGATCATATAAATAAAGCGGAAACGCTTGTTAACACATACAAACGATTAAAACCTGGTAAAACTTTACCAGAAGTCACTGTAATAGATAAGAATGATAATTTTGTGCTTTTAAATAAACTAATTAAAGACAAAAGTGTTATTTATTTTTGGGATACTTCTAAACGATCTCATTTAAGAGATGTTCATTTAAAAGCAAACGATTTAAAATCTAAATATCCAGAGATAGAGTTTATTGCAATTAATGTAAACGATATTAGTACAAGAGAACAATTTGATATTTTACAAAGAAACGGTTTAAAACACACAAACGAATATCACTTTAAAAAGCCAAACGAAGCATTAGATTTATTAGCTATTAGACCAATAAACAAAGTATTTTTAGTAGATAAAAATGGTGTTATAATAAATCCTAAAGGCAACTTATTTGATATAAAATTTGAAAACGAATTACTTGGTTTAATTAATCAGTAACATTTACACATCAACCAAAAAAGCCAGCATATTTGCTGGCTTTTTTACTTTATAAATTTTGAATTAATTTTTGTGTGCTTCGTGTACATGCGGATCACGATACTTACAACAAGCATTTACCTTATTATAGGCTTCGTTTGTTGCTTTAATTGCTTTTGTATCATGTCCTGCAGCTGCAATATTTTTTTGAATGCTATCTATATTTGTTTTACGTTCGTCAAAAATTAATTTAAGCTCATGTGTTTGTACATCCCAATTAGCACTTTTAACGCCTTTTGTTTGATAAGACGCTTTTTCTATTCGTGCTTTACACATACCACAAACACCATCTACTTCTAAAGTAGCTTTTTTGTTTTTGTCTTGAGCAAATACAGTAGTAGTTACTGTCATTAATAAAATAATTACTAGTTTTTTCATCTTTATATTTTTTAGTTTAATTTAAATCTTAATCCAGTATAATACATACTTCCAAAAATTGGGCCATATACAAAATTAGTATCAAAATTTGGTCCAAAAGGATTATCTGCGCTTAGTATTGGATTACTTTGTTTGTTATTTGTAATATTTTCTCCTCCTAAATATACTTCAAATTTATCTGAAAATACTTTAGTGATTTGAGCGTTTAAAGTCGCTACAGTTGGAGTAAAATCTCCTAATTGATATTGCGAAGGATTATTTATTGTTGAAGAAAACCTTTGTTTACCTAACCAGTTATATGTAGCATCAAACTTCCATTGGCTGTTATTTTTTATTTCGGTTTCGTAAGCTGCATTTACAAAAACTCTGTGTTTAGGCGTTAATGGCTTAGATAGTTTACCTGTTAAATACTGTGTTTTTACATCATAATACTTATAGGCTGTTCTTAAGTCAAAGTTTTTAAACGCTTCGTAATTTACTTCTACTTGAAAACTATTTGCATAACTATCGCCTTCTAAATTATAAAAATTTACTTGTTGTGCATTTTCTAAATCTACAACAACTTGATTTTTAAAGTCTGTTCTATAAAAATCGAAAGTGATGTCTGACTTGTTTCCAAATAAATTAAACCCTTGTAAATAAGACACGCCATAATTCCAAGCAATTTCTGGATCTAAACCATAAATAGTTCCGTTTGTATTTAAAATTGAAAACTGTCTTGAAGAGGCAAATAAGTTTTGGTTTTCGGCAAAAATATTCGCACTTCGTTTTCCGCGACCAATCGAAGCTCTAAACGCCGATTTTCCCCAAGGAGAGTATCGTAAATGTAGTCTTGGTGTGACAAATTCACCTAATAAATTATGCGTATCAAAACGTAATCCAGCGGTAAGATTAAACTTTTTTAAGTTATCAAAAGAGTATTCAAAAAAACCACCAAAAGAGCGTTCTACTCTATCAAAATCTGTGTTTAATGCAAACTCGTCATAGTTATCATAAGTAAAATTAACTCCTGTTTTTATTTTGTGTCTAGAATCACTAATAATAGAATTATAAATTACATTAGAGTACACACTTGTATGCTCTATATTGTATTGGTTTAACCCAAAATAAGAGTCTTGTTTATGATTACTTAACGCCATTTGTACGCCAACACTTTGCCAAGGTATATCAGGATTAACGTAACCAAATTTAGTAGATAACTCGTAACGCTTAGTATCTATTTCGCTTCCCCAAAAATTAGTAGTTAATTTATCGGTATCTGGATTAAAATTTAATTGACCTGACTGTTTAGTATCGTCTAAATATTTAAGATTTAGAAAAGTAACAATACCTTTTTCTGGATTAGTGTATTGCCAACGATTCATCACGTTAATTTGATTAAACTTTGGCATATCTAAAAAGCCATCATTATTACGATCATGATCTTCTTGATGCGTATTACCATGCAGATAAACACCAGTACTTATATATTTAGAAACTTTTGTATTAAAATGAGTATTAAGTTCTAATCTCTCGTTTGACGCTGCATAAGCATTAACAAAAAGTTTATGATCTGTTGTAGGCTTTTGTAGTTCGGCATTAATTTGTCCAGATATACTCTCGTAACCATTAACAACGCTTCCTGCTCCTTTTGTAATTTGGATACTTTCTACCCATGTTCCTGGTATAAAACTTAATCCGTAAGCTTGTGATGCGCCTCTTACTGACGGAATATTTTCGGTAGCAATTAAAATATATGGACTAGATAAGCCTAACATTTTGATCTGTTTTGTACCTGTTACAGCATCACTAAAATTAACATCTATAGATGGATTAGTTTCAAAACTTTCAGATAGATTACAACAAGCAGCTTTTAACAGCTCGTCACTACTTACATATTGTATGTTTTGCGTTTGAAGATAGGATCTTGTTGTTCCTTTTACTTCAGATTGTATAACTACTTCATCTAAGTCTGTAGTTGGTTGTAACCAATGTTTAATTTGTTTTTGGTTTTGTATAGTTACCGTATCTGTTTTAAATCCTACATAACTTATTACTAACTTATTAGTTGTAGCATTAAATGGTAAACTAAAACTACCATCAAATTGTGTAGATGTACCAACTGTTGTATTTAACCAAACTAAATTTGCGCCTGGTAATGGATTTTGGTCTTGGTTTTCGTTTGCTTCATACACATAACCTGTAAGTTGGTCTTGTGCAAAAATGGTTAATGGTAAAAAGCAAATTAGAAGTATAATTAACTTTTTCATATTATCCATAAATTTTAATTAACATGACAATAGCCATAACTATCATTATAGAGTTTTCTATAAAAGTAGCTTTGGTCATTGGTAATTTTAAAGCTGTTCCTAGACAAGCACATTGGATTGTTTTTTTATCTAATAAAGATTTTGTAACTCCAATTGTTGTTATTCCTAAAATAACAAGTGTAATTAGTAATGCTAATGGTATTTGAATACGCATTAAAAATAAAAGTCCAAGCGCTAATTCTATAAATGGATAAATCCAACCATAAGCAGGAATTGCTTTAGCTAACGGATCGTACATTTTAAAACTTTCTGGAAATCCTTTTAAATCTAAAAACTTAAAAAAGCTAAAAACAATGTAAAATAATCCCATAAAATCTAACATAAAGTTTGAAAGATTAAAGGGTTTAAAATTTAATAAAAATGAAGCCGCAATAATATATCCAAATATTAAAAAAAGTGGAAACAATTGTTTTACCAACGGTTTTTCTTCTTCTAAAGAAGTTGCACTAGCAAATACATTTTTAGTTTGCGTCTTTGCTTGAATTGTGTATTTACTTGATAATGCGTCTTGTAGTTGTTGTGTTGAAATATGTTTAGACATGGTTAAAGTAGCTTCGGCGTTTTCTAAATCTACCGAAACATTTATAACATGATCTATTGCTTGTAAAGCTTTTTCAACAGAAGCCTTACAACCATTACAGGTCATTCCTGTAACTGTATATGTATGTGTCATGAATGTTAAATTTGATTATACGATTATTAATTTCCGCGTAAGCGAAATAACTTAAAAACCTATAAATCAAATGATATAAACATCGTGAAGTACCTGCAAATCTACAACGAGCTTTGGTGGCGAATAATATTGATGCGGAATATTTTGCTTTGGTAAGCATACTGCTTGAGAAATATAAGCATACAAATATGCTGTAAATACAAACTGCGTATTAAAGTCTAAATCATCTAATGTGTTAACTTTTAATTGATCTTGACCTTTAACAACTTCTACATCATCTTTACAACAAGAATCTGCTACAACTTCTGTATCGTAACATCTTATAACTTCTGTAAAGATTGCTGTATCTACCAATTTATTGCCACAATAATGTTTTTCAACAGTAAAAGAAAATGTTGAAAACAGCACTAAAAATGCCATTAAAATTGAAAAAATACTATGCATGATTTTTGTTCTCACCTTGCAAAATTATAAAATAATCTTATTAAGAATTCGTTTTATAGCTGATTTAACATTTCATTAAATTATTATAAAGTAATTTTCGGCACAATTAATGTTAAGTTTTATATTTGAAATTTAATATTAGACTCTATTAAAAATTAAACATCATATAATGAAACACATACTAACTGCTATTTGTTCTTTATTACTTGTAACTAGTACAATAGGACAAAATAATAATGCTTTTAAAGCAGGTGAAAAATTAACGTTTTCTGCGTCATACAATATGTCTGGAATCTTAACAGATATTGCTGAAGTAAAAATGGAAACTAGTGCTGTAAACACTAATGGTACAACGCTTTATAGATTAAAATGTAGCGCAGCAACCTACTCCAACTTTGATAGCTTTTTTAAAATTAGAGATCTTTATGAAAGTTATGTAAACCCTAAAACAGTTGCGCCATACTTATACCAAAGAGATATTAGTGAAGGTGGTTATTATAAATTTGTAAAGTATAAGTACAATTACAAAACTAACTCTGTAAAAAGTTTAATTAGAAAGAAAACTAAAGCTAATGCTTCTGGGTTTTGGGATCAAAATAAAAATGTAAAAATTAATTCTGGTACAAGAGATATAGTATCTACAATATATAAACTAAGAACTTTAGATATTCACAAAGCGCCAACTGGAGCTAGCGATACATTTACTGTGCTGTTTGATAATAAAGAAACCAAATGCAGATTTACATTATTAGGTAAAGAAACTATTAATACAGCAATTGGTAAAAAAGAATGTTATAAAATAGCCATTAGCGTTGTAAACAGTGATGTTTTAAAAGGTAGTAACAACAACATACTTTGGCTTACTGCAGACGAAAACAAAATACCTGTTTATGCAAAATTTAAAATTGCAGTTGGAAGTGGCGAATTAAAAATAAAATCTGCAACTGGATTAAAAAACTAACTAAACTATGAGAAAAGCAACCTTAATTTTGGCCTTAATTTGCTCGGTTTTTGCAATAATTTTAGCCATTTTACCATTATATAAATTAGCCTTTATTCCAGCAATTTTAGCCTTTGTGTTTGGAATAATTTCCTTCATAAAATCTAGAAAAGACAATCAATCAACGCATGTTATCCAAGTAGCGTTTTTATTAGTAATTATCACATTAGCATTATCTACTTACAAAACTTTATTTACCGTTCAAGAAATTGGTGATGTAGAAGAATTAGAGCAAAGAGATAAAGAAAACGAAGAAAAAGCGTTAGAAGAACTTGAAGATTTAGACTTAGATATTAGTATAGAATAAGATACACTTTTTAGAATGTAAGAAAAATAGGGCGCAAACCCTATTTTTTTTATATTTACCGATTGAATAATCAATATTAAAATGAAATCACTAATCGTTCTTTCTGCTTTAACATTAGTTGGCGCTTGTGCCAACACCAAATATTCTAAACGGTTAGAACAACTACAAGATAATATAGTCGTAAAAGACAGTACAACTGTAGCAAAATTTGCAAATACAATAACCTTAGAAGAACTTAAAGATCAGCTTTACAAAATATCTTCACAAGATTTTGAAGGTCGTAAAGTAGGAACCAAAGGTCAAAAATTAGCTGCAAATTACATTAAAAGCTTTTACATAGATAATAACATACAAGCTGCAGGAGACAATTCTAGTTATTTTCAGGAAATTCCAAAATCATTTTTACCAAAAGACTACGAAACATCCGAAAATGTTCTAGCCTATATAAAAGGTACAACAAACCAAACCATCATAATTTCTGGACATTTTGATCACTTAGGCATAGAACATGGCGAGATTAATTATGGTGCAGACGATAATGGTTCTGGTACAGTAGCAATAATGCAGATAGCACAAGCATTTAAAATTGCAGAACAACAAGGCTTTAAACCTAAAAATAACATACTATTTTTACATCTCACAGCAGAAGAAATTGGTCTACAAGGCTCATTATATTACACCAAAAATCCTAAATTTAATTTAACAAATACCATAGCTAATTTAAATATAGATATGATTGGTCGCGTAGACGATGCACACGCAAATAACCCAAATTATATTTATTTAATTGGTGCAGACAGAATTAGTAAAGAATTGCATTTTATTTCTGAAAAAGTAAATAAAACCTCAACAAACCTTACTCTTGACTATAAGTATAATGATGAAGACGATCCTAATCATTATTACTACAGAAGTGACCATTATAATTTTGCACAAAAGCAAATACCTGTAATTTTTTATTTTAATGGCACGCATAAAGACTACCATAAACCATCAGATACACCAGAAAAAATTAACTACCAATTATTAACCAAACGCACAAAATTAATTTTTTCAACTGCTTGGTATTTAGCAAACATGGATAGACCACTTATATTAAATGAAGATATTTGATAAAAAAATACGGTAAAAATTTCTTAATTATCAATTTTAACAACATTTAAGCTAGATTTTTGTAGTATTTTTGAAGGACAAAAAGCTCTCAAAAATTTTAATTTAAATGAAATCATTATTTTCTTTAGCAAGCTTAAGTTTACTATTTGTAGCTTGCGGTAGTCAGTATAAAAAAGCTGAAGACTCAAAAAACACAACAACCCAAACTGTTAATCCAACTACATACGCCGAAACTATTACAGAAGCCGAGTTAAAAGATATGTTATACACATATGCTTCAGATGAATTTGCAGGTAGAGAAACAGGTACAGAAGGCGAAACTAAAGCTATAAATTACCTTAAAGCGCACTACATGTCTAATAATGTTGCTGCTGCAAAAGGCAATAATGATTATTTTCAAAATGTACCGTTAGAAGAATTAGCTACACCTAACGTGACTTTAACAGCCAATGGTAAAGCGTTAAAAAATTTAGAAGATATTGTATCTATCACACCAATGCCAACTAGTAAGTTTAGCGCAAGTCAAGTGATTGATTTAGGCTACGGAATAGAATCTGAAACGTATTCTAATTACAAAAACGTAGACATTAAAGATAAAGTAGTTTTAATACGTTCTGGAGAACCAAAAAATGAAGATGGTACTTACCTAATTACTGGTACAGAAGAAGCTTCTAAATGGTCAAATTTTAGACAAGAATTTGCTACAAAAAGAGACTTAGCTAAAGATAAAGGTGCTAAAGCTGTATTATATTACAATCCAAACGTTTTTGCTATGGCGGCTATGCGATATGGTAGCTCTAGCGGACGTATGGTTTTAAGTGGTAATGACAACAAAATGTACTATATCTTATTAAATGACAATGCTGCAAATGCAATTTTAAATAGCAACACAACGATAGACAATACATTTACAAACAAAACTATAAATGCTACAATAAATATAGATTACACGAATAACTCTAAGCCATTAAAAGCTAATAATGTTGTTGCTGTAATCGAAGGATCTGAAAAACCAGAAGAGTACATCGTTATATCTGCTCACTTAGATCATATAGGTATTCACGATGGCGAAATTAATAATGGTGCAGACGATGATGGTTCTGGTACAGTTGCAGTTTTAGAAATTGCCGAAGCTTTTGCTAAAGCTAAAAAAGATGGTCATGGTCCTAAAAGATCTATTGTCTTTTTAAATGTAACTGGTGAAGAAAAAGGACTTTTAGGAAGTAGCTATTACGCAGATCAAGATCCAATTTTTCCATTAAGCCAAACGGTTGCTAACTTAAATATAGATATGATTGGTCGTACAGATCCTAAACGTGAAGGTGATAGAAATTATGTTTACCTAATTGGAAGCGACAAGTTAAGTACAGATTTACACAATATTTCTGAAGAGGTTAATACCAAATACAGTAACATAGAATTAGATTACACTTATAATGACGAGAATGATCCAAACCGTTTTTACTACAGAAGTGACCATTACAACTTTGCAAAAAACAATATTCCTGTAATCTTTTATTTTAATGGTACTCATGACGATTACCATAGACCAAGTGATACACCAGATAAAATAGAATACGATTTACTGCAAAACAGAGCAAGATTAGTATTTTATACCGCTTGGGAATTAGCCAATAGAGAACAAAGAATTATTGTTGATAAAGCAGAATAATAAACTTTGAAAAACTATTCAACTAAATATCAGATAAATTAAACTCACCTATTTATCTGATATTTTTTTTTTAAAATTAATCCAAATACATAAAATGAAAGCTATCTCTCCATTCATCTTTTTAATTTTTACATTACTATTATTTAATTGTAATACCGAAAATAAAAAACAAACAACAGCTACTACTATAGAAGCAACACAAACCAAAGACACATTAACAAAACACCTAAAACCTTTTAATCCAGAACTTCCAACCATTGGATTGTTAATGTATAACGGTGTTTTACAAAGTGAAGTTGTAGCGACATCAGATGTGTTTGCAAAACCAACAGAAGATGGTAAACCATTATTTAATGTCATGACCATAGCACAAACAAATGCGCCAATTACTACAGAAGAAGGCTTGCATCTTGTACCGGATTACACGTTTAATAATTGTCCGCAACTTAAAGCACTATTTATACCTAGTGCTTACGATATGTATGCACAAGTGCATAATAATAAAATCGTAGATTTTATAAAATCTAAAAACAATACGACAGATTATATAGTAAGTAATTGTGCAGGCGCACAATTAGTTGGTGCTTCTGGAATTGCCGATGGAAAAAAAATTGTGACTTGGATTGGTGGCGGCAAACAATTACAAAAAGATTACCCAAAACTTTTGGTACAAAACGATAGCCTTGTGACTTATGTAGAAGACGGAAAGTTTAGCTCTTCAAACGGTAATTTGGCAAGTTATATTTCGGCATTACAATTATTAGAAAAATTAACTTCAAAATCTCACAGAGCGTTTGTAGAAAGTTATTTATACTTAGATAGATTAAAAAATTGGGATAACAACTAAATGATAGCAAATACACCAAAAGCACCATATTACGCCGTTATATTTACAAGTATAAGAACAGATAAAGGCGAAAAAGAATATACCAAAATGGCTGAGCTAATACTTAATTTAGCTAAACAACAAGAAGGATTTCTAGGAGAAGAAAGCGCTAGAAATACTATTGGTATTACTGTGTCTTATTGGAAAAATTTAGAATCTATTAAAGCATGGAAACAACATACCGATCATAAAATAGCTCAACAAAAAGGTAAGCAAGATTGGTACAAACACTATAAAACCAGAATTTGTAAAGTAGAACGTGATTATGAGTTTGAACTATAAGTGTTTACAGATGCCGTATCACAAATAGACTTTGCTCAACATAAACATCTCATCCATTATTTTTTTTTAAAGCATGGAGTACAAAAAAAGCCTTTCATTTCTGAAAGGCTTTTATTTTTTTGGGTGGAAGATTGGTCTCACTTCGACTACGCTCAGTATAAACTTCTCGACCTTAAGTCGATTCTTAAAAATATAATGCACAAAAAAAGTCTCTCATTTCTGAAAGACTTTTACTTTTGGGTGGAAGATCGGTCTCGAACCGACGACCTCCTGAACCACAATCAGGCGCTCTAACCAACTGAGCTACAACCACCATTTTAAACGCATATTTAAATGCGTGTGCAAATGTAATTTATTTCCTTTTTATCACAAAAGGTTTTTTCAAAATTTTTAAACTATTTTAAATCAAAAAGACTATTTACTGCTACAAAACGCTCTACAGTAAATCCTTCGGCATAGTCTGCATTTATTAATCTTCCTAAATCTCTTGCTCTATAAATTATACTATCTGTAAAGTTTTTACTAGATATTGGTGTTTCTGGCTCTTCACTATTTGGATTGTAAAACTGTGTTTTATAAGCCAATACACTTTTCATTTTAATATCTATAAAATCTGAAACGTCTACTACAAAATCAGGTTCGATATTTTTCCATTGTATGTAATGATATACTTGTTTTGGTCTCCATTTTTCTTGTGTTTGACCATTTATTTCGGTTTCAATTTTAATTAATCCGCTTAAAAAACAAGCATCACTAACCAGTTTGCTTGCCTTGCCATGATCAATATGTCTATCATCTATAGCATTACACAGTACAATTTCTGGTTGATATTTACGTATCATTTTAATAATCTCTAGTTGGTGTTGCTTATCATTAGTAAAAAAACCATCTGCAAATCCTAGATTTTCTCTTGCTGTAACACCAAGTATATTTTTAGCGTCTTCAGCTTCTGCTTTACGTGTATGTTCTGTACCACGCGTACCTAATTCGCCTTTTGTTAAATCTATTATTGCTACTTTTTTTCCGTTAGCAACTTCTTTTGCTATGGTCGCTCCAGCGCCTAATTCGATATCGTCAGGATGCGCTCCAAAAGCTAATATATCTACTTTCATTTTAAGTTTTTTCTTAATTTAATTGATTTCTAAAAATGTCCAAGCGACTACTCTACTCTTTTTATTTCCTATTTGAATTGGTAGTGTTTTAATTTGTTTAGCTTCTAATTTTTCTAAAGAGGCATACATTGATTTTAAATTGGCTTTGTTAGAAACCAAAATTGTATACCAACTACATTGAGTTTTAAACAAACTACTTTCGTATAAAAAGTTATGCAAAAATGCTTTTTCTCCACCATTATACCACAATTCTGTTGCTTGTCCTGCAAAATTACGCGAAACAGAATTGGCTGGTTGTTTTAATCCTATTTGTTTTTGTAGTGTCGCTTGATTGGCTTCTGTTTCATTTTTATAAAAAGGAGGATTACACATGGCAACAGTAAATTTACTATCTGCGTCTAAAATTCCTTTAAATATTGAAGATCTATTATTTTGTTTTAAAATGCTTATTTGTCTGTTTAGTTTATTTTTAGCAATTATACTTTTAGCATATTTTAGTGATGTATTACAAACATCTGTTGCAGTAAATATCCAATTATATATAGCTTGTCCTAATAAAGGATATATGCAATTTGCACCTGTACCTATATCTAATACGTTTACTTTTTCTGTTATTTTGCTAGTTTGTATTAAATCGTTAATTAGATGAATATATTCTGCACGACTTGGTATTGCAGGTGTTAAATTTTGTTCAGGAAATTGCCAAAACGCTATGTTATAGTAAGTTTTTAATAAAGCTCTATTTAATTCTCTAACAGCTTTAGGATTAGAAAAATCTATAGTTTGCTTATCGTTTTTTAAAATAACAAATGGTTTTAGATTTGGGTTGTTTATAGATAAAACCTCTAAATCGTAACCATTTTTATGTATATTTTTTGTGTGCAAATGCTGTTATTTAATGTGTTTTAACGCTTGTTTTATATCTGCTTTTAAGTCCTTTACATTCTCTATTCCGACAGAAAATCTAATTAATCCATCATGTATGCCTAATGCTTTTCTTTGAGAAGCTGTTAATAACGAATGAGAAGTCTGACTTGGTGATAACACTGTACTTTCTACACCAGCCAAACTCATTGAAGGTTTTATTAGTTTTAATGCTTTTTGGAATGCTTCAGGATTCAAATTATCTTTTAATTCGAATGAAAGCATGCCGCCAAAACCTTTCATTTGCTTTTTAGCTAATTGATGCTCTGGATGACTTTTTAATCCTGGATAGTAAACGTGTTTAACTGCTTCTAATTTATTTAACCATTTTGCTAGTTTAAGTGCATTTTTAGATTGTGCTTTTACCCTTAAACCCATTGTTTTCATACTACGTTCTAGCATCCAAACAGTAAAATCACTTAAACTTCCGCCAAGATTTTTAGAGACGTTCCAGATGCGTTCCATATGTACATCACTTCCTGCAACTGCGCCTGCACAAATATCACTATGTCCACCAAAATATTTAGTAGCAGAATGCATAATTAAATCTATACCTAATAACGCTGGATTTTGATTTACTGGACTTGCAAATGTATTATCGATACTTGTTACAATACCTTTATCCTTACCTAACTTTGCAATTGCTTTTATGTCTGTAATTGTTAGTAAAGGATTTGAAGGTGTTTCTATATGAATTAATTTAGTATTGGGTTGTATTGCAGCTTCAAAATCTTCAATACTATACCCATTGGTAAAAGTAAATTCTATATTTAACTTTGGGAACTCTTCTCTTATAAAATTAGTCGTTCCGCCATAAATAGTATTTTGTACAACAATATGATCTCCTGCTTTTAAAAATGCTAAAAACATATGACTGATAGCTGCCATACCAGAACCAAAAATCATAGCAGATTCTGTAAATTCTAACGCTGCAATTTTTTTAGACAAATACTCTTGATTTGGCGTATTAAAATATCTAGGATAACGCTTAACATCTACATCCATAAATTGATAAGAAGATGATAAATATATTGGAGATACAGCACCTTTAAATTGCTCATCTTGAATTTCTCCAACATGTGTACAAACTGTATTAAGGCCTAAATTTTTCTTTTTCATTTACAGTAAAATTATATTGTACTAAATTACAAAATAAGCCGTAAAATTGGCAAGCTAACTTAATTATTTAAAACACTGATTTTTAAGTTTTAACAGTCTTTTAACCCTGTAAATCCTCTATTTTTTGTATAATAAGGATTATGGTAACAATAGATAAAAAAGAACACACAGACATTTTAGAACAATCAATTAAGCACCTTAAGTACCTTGGATTTGAAAACATAAAAGCAGATCTTGAAGGCTATGAATCTCCTAATTCGTTCACGAAAAAAAACGGAGAAATTACTATTACTCCAGATATCACAGCTTTTAAACGAAGTAGGAAATATTTTTTCGAGTTAGGTATAAAAAGTAAAAAACCTAATTTGTTAAAGACGAAATGGCGACTTATAGACGTGGTTTCTAGAATGAAAAATAGTAGATTTAAGATAATTACTACACGTGGTCATTATAGTTTTACCAATAAAATTTTAGACGATTTAAATTTAGATAAAACCTTAATTAAAATATAAAAAGAAACGCCAATGAATATTTCACTGGCGTTTTTTTTATTTATCTGAATTTGTTTTCAAAAGTTCGTTTTGTTCTTCCATTAAATCGGAAAGTTTACTTAACAACTCTATATCTTTAGGTGTTGTTACAGTTTTATCTTTGGTATCGTGTGAACGAGTTCTTAACTTATTCATGCCTTTTACTACGATAAAGACTGTTAGACCAACAATTAAAAAATCTAAAAAAGCTTCTAATAACTCACCATAATACACAGCAACTTCTTGTGTGGTAATCTCTCCAGAAGCATTTGTAACAGCTTCTCTTAAAATGTATTTTTTATTCTGAAAGTTTAGTCCGTCAGTCATTAAAGATAATGGCGGCATAAATACTTTTTTTACCAAAACGTCTATAACTTTATTAAATGAAGCACCAATGATGATACCTATTGCCATATCCATCATGTTACCTTTAACGGCAAATTCTTTAAATTCTTTAATAAATTTCATAGTGTTACAGTTGGTTACTTTTTATAATACTTTGCATACTTTCTGTATGAAAAGACTCCTAAAATGGCTATTAAAATTGCAGATATACCTATGTAAAGAAAACTTATATCTTGTCCAGATTGGTAAGAGTGTAATCCAGATAAATAAAAGTTTACCCCAAAATAGGTAAATATAATACTTGATATTGCAATTACAGACCAAAGATTAAAGGTCCATCTTCCTCTTAATCCAGGTACAAGTCGCATATGTATTACAAACGCATAAACCATAATACTAATTAAAGCCCAAGTTTCTTTTGGATCCCATCCCCAATATCTTCCCCAACTTTCGTTAGCCCATTGACCACCTAAAAAGTTTCCAATTGTAAGCATAACTAAACCAACGGTAAGCGACATTTCTGTAATAATAGTTAATTCTTTTATACTTAAATCTAACTTTACTTTGTTGTTTTGGTTTGTAAAAGCCATCAAAAATAAACTTACTAATCCTAAGATAAATCCTAAAGTAAAAGGACCATAACTAGCTACAATGACTGCAACATGAATTTTTAACCAATAACTATTTAAAACAGGCTGAAGATTTGCTATTGCAGGATCCATCCAACTTAAATGCGCAACCATTAAGAGCATAGATACGACAAAGGATGTAGATGCTACGGTAAGTTCGCTTTTTCTTCCAAAAGCTAAACCAAAAAACATAGTTGCCCAAGCCACATAGATCATTGACTCGTAACCATTACTCCATGGTGCATGACCAGAAATATACCATCTAGCAATTAAACCTAAGGTATGAATTACAAAAAGTAATATTATTACGACTTTAAGCGCTGTTATCGTTTTATTTAACCATTGACTATCTATTTTAAATATCTTCCAAATTAATAAGGCTAATAAAACAATACCTGCTAATAGATAATAAATAAATAGCTTTTTAAACACATCATATTTATTGTACAGTATTTCAGCTTCTATTTTATTATCGCTTGGCATTACTGTTGCTCCTACTTTAGACTGCGAAGTTTTAAATGCTTTTAATAGTTTTTCTGGTTGTTCAAAATTCCCTGTTTTTTTTGCTTCGTTTAATGCATATAAATACCAATCAAAACCTGAGCTAATAAAACTTCCGTAGGTTGAATCTTTTATTTTTTGATTGTAACCTTCATTTTTATATTCGAAAGGAGAAATCCATTTATTGTTTTCGTCTTCTGGAACAGGAAATATCTTTAACGATCGTCCTTCTATTGCGTTGCTTAAAAGGTTAACACGATTATTTACTTCTATAAATTCTTTTTGAATAGCTGTTTTTACTTGCGTTTCATAAGCTTCTTCTAAATAACTATCTAATTTATAGTTAAAATCGTCTCCGAAAAAGTCTAATAATTTTGCGTATTCTTGGTCTTTAGGGATTCCAATTATGCTTCTTATTGAATCACCTTTTCTAGGTTTAATGTAAATTATAGGAACATTATACCAAAGCATTGGACTTTCTTGTATACTTAAGAAAATTTGATTGGCAGACATACCTTCATACTGGTCATATTTACTTAATTTTCTTAGTAATTCTGATGCATACGTATCTATTGGCATCATACGACCATCCAAATCTTGCACTACTAATTTAGAAAATTGTTCGGCATGTGTTTTTGGTGCTACATTTGCTTTTAAAACAGAATCTATTTGCGATTTTGTTGGCGCTTGTCTTTCTTTGGTTGTTGCATGATCATGTCCATCGTCTGGAGAATGAGTTTCGGTTTGCGCATTTACTTGTACTGCAAACATTAAACAAAGCAAGGTTGTAAGCGTCGCTTTTTTACGTTTTACTTTATCTAACATGTTTTTTAAATCTCCAAATCTTGTGTTTTTATCAAACAGAATAGCCATTAAGCCTATATAAAGTAAGAAGTAGCCAATATAGGTTACCCAAGTACCATAAAAATCATGATTTACAGATAGTTTAGTTCCTTTTTCGTCTGGATCAAAACCTGCTTGAAAAAAACGATATCCTTTATGATCTAACACGTGATTCATGTAAATATGATAATCAAAATCACCGGTTTCTTTATCTAGAATGGTTACTTTACTTTCAAAAGTAGCGTAGCTTTTTTCGGTTCCTGGATATTTTTCGGCAATAAAATCGTTTAGCTTAACACTAAAAGGAAGTTTGTGCACTTTTGCACCGTATTTAAGATTTATATCTAAATTACCTAAAGTAATTGTCTTAAAAGGATTATTTGTGCCTTGTCCACCTAATAGGCCTATTCGTTCTGTTTTTCCGTTTGCAGTAACATCTAAAACGACTGCATCTTCGTCAAACTTTAAAAGTTTAGATTTTTTTCCTACGCCTATTTTACCTTTTACTATTGGATTAGGTACTACAAATTGCATATTACCAATGATATACCTTGATCTTAACATAAAAGGTTGAATGCTGTCTTTTACTAATTTACCTTGGCTCATTGTAGCCATTTGTAAATATTCTCCATCAAAAGGAGAGTTTATAGAAATTCCGTTTTCTGTTTGTGTTAAATTTATTGCGCCTTCTGTAGGTGTATTTAATGCAAACAAGACGTTATGTATGCTTTGTACTTCGCCTTCTTTTAAAAAGTGATTATGTGGTGCGCCTTGTCCAGCTTCTACTATTTTTAGATAATTCACTCCGTTTTCATCTGGAATTACAACTTCTTCTGCGCCTTTTATAAATTCAACTAATTCAAAACTTACGGGTTGGTTATTGTAAGCAGTATTTAAATTAAAGCTGTTTTTCATTCTACCAGAAAAATCTACTTCTTCTTCTATTGGTAATCGTTGTGCAACGCCATCAATCATATAATCACCATCAATGTACGCTGTGATGTATGTTTTTTGTGAAAGAAATGCGTTACTGGTTTCGCCTTCACGAATAGGCATCATACCTTCAAAACTGAAATATCTTGTTATTCCTGCGCCTATTATTATTAAAATAAATGCTAAATGTAATAACAAGGTTGCCCATTTTTCTTTTCTAAGTAGTCTATATCTGGATATGTTACCTATAAAATTTATTAAAAATAAAACCATGATTGCTTCAAACCACCAAGCGTTGTAAATAAGATTACGAGTATAAGGTGTTGGAGATGTCTCCATGTTTGCATCTAAAAATGTACCTATTGCCATAGCTAAGGCAAAAACAATAAATAATATAGCGGTTAGTCGTGTAGAGAATAGGATTTTTGCGAGTTTATTCTGCATAAGTTAAGCCTTTTTTTGCTCGTGCAAAGATAGTTGTTTTTGTTGGTTAAAAATTGCTAATTTGCGTTAAAAAGTTAAGTATTTTTAGGTCTAGCTTCAAAGATTTTTAAATGAATAAACGTAGCCATTTTACGTGCTCTGCGTTTTGCTAGCTCGGTAATTTCGCCTTCAAAATAAAAATCTAAGGTTTGTATCCAGTAGTTTAACCAAATACCAAAGTGCATTTCAGTAATTTGATTTTGATTTTCTTCATCTACTTTAACATGTACTTCTATTGGATTTCCTTTATATTTTTTAATTAATGGTTTACCCATAAACAAACTACTTTCCCAAAACGTGGTTAAGTGATTTAAATGCTTATCCCAATCTTTAATAGCCTGATTAAAAATAGGTCCTAAGACATGATCTAATCTAATTTTTTCGTAAAACTTAGTTACAAGTAAAGCAACGTCTTCCCTATTATTAATATCTTTTTTTATCATCATTACAAAGATACGTTAATGTGACTTTTTATAGATATTTTCTTATTATTTTTGCGCCATGACAAAAATAGTTTTACTTGGCGCAGGTAATGTTGCCTCGCATTTATATAAAGCGTTTAAACACTGTAAAAATACTAATGTTGTACAATGGTATAACCGAAGTATAAACAGTATAAAACCTTTTGAAAATGAAGTTAATATTACAGATCAACTTGATCAATTAATTGAAGCAGATGTTTACATAGTATGTGTAAGTGATGATGCAATAGAAACTTTAACATCTGCATTACCTTTTAAAGACAGATTAGTAGTACATACTTCTGGTAGCGCAAGTCTTTACGATATTGACAAAAAATTATTTAGAGGTGTTTTTTATCCTTTACAAACCTTTAGTAAATCTGTAAATTTAGATTTTACAACTGTTCCTATTTGTATCGAAACTTTAAGAAAACAAGATTATAAACTACTACAAACTTTGGGCGAAAATTTAGGCTGTAAAACCTATAAAGTTAATCCAGATCAACGTCCTGCATTGCATTTGGCTGCTGTTTTTGTAAATAATTTTACAAACCAAATTTATAGAATTGCTCATGAGATTACCGAGCGTCATGGTGCAGAATTTGACATTTTAAAGCCTTTAATTACTGAAACAGCTAGAAAAATTCAAGATGTATCACCTTATATGGCTCAAACTGGTCCAGCTAAGCGCAACGATAAAAAAACAATTAAAAGACACCTTAAATTATTAGATAATGAGCATCACGAGGCAATTTATAAATTAATGACCTCATCAATTAAAAAAACTCATAATGGAAGATAAAAGCTATAAAGAATACTTACACCAAATTAACACCTTTATTTTTGATGTAGATGGCGTTTTAACTAACGGAATGGTTACTATTACTACTTCTGGAGAAATGATTAGACATATGAATGTTAAAGATGGTTATGCTATAAAACAAGCCTTAAATCATGGGTTTAATATCTGCATCATTTCTGGTGGAACTAACGAAGGTGTTAGAGTACGATTACAACATTTAGGCATTAAAGATGTTTATTTAGGTGCTCATCAAAAACTTATTCCTTTTAACGAATTTATTACTAACAACAATATCAATCCAGAACATGTATTATATATGGGTGATGATATTCCTGATGTACCTGTGCTAAAACAAGTAGGTTTGGCTACTTGTCCACAAGATGCTGTTCCAGAAGTTAAAGATATTTGTAAGTACGTTTCTCATAAATTAGGTGGCGAAGGTTGTGCAAGAGACGTAATACAACAAGTATTAAAAGTACAAGGTAAATGGGATAGCGATTTTGATGCGCAAACCTTTTAATTCAATATAAATTGAAATAACAAAAAACTAAAAAACCAACAACTAGTGAAAATTATTAATCTAATTAGATATAAAAACTTAATATTAATTGCTTTAGTACAAGTATTAATAAAATACACGATGTTTCCTGCCTTTAATGTAGATACGTCGTTAACTACATTTCAATTTATCATATTAGTCGTATCTACACTTTGTATTGCTGCTGGCGGCTATATAATTAACGATATTTTTGATGTAGAAACAGATGCAATTAATAAACCTAACAAACAAATAGTTGGTAAAACTATTACAAAAGATAACGCTTACAATTATTACATGGCGTTTACTTTTGTTGGTGTAATTTTAGGGTTTTACTTAGCAAATGATGTTAATCGCAGTACCTTCTTTGGTATTTTTGTTATAATTGCTGCACTACTTTACATTTACGCATCGTTTTTAAAACCAATGCTTCTTGTTGGTAACATTGTAATTAGTGGTCTTGTAGCATTAAGTCTTATTGTTGTTGGTATTTTCGATTTATTACCAACCATAAACATGCAAAACAAATTTATACAATCTTCTATGTTTGAAGTTATTGTAGATTATGCTGTTTTTGCATTTTTAATCACCTTTATTAGAGAAATTGTAAAAGATATTCAAGATATAGATGGCGACTACAACGCACAGATGAAAACATTACCTATTGTAATAGGAAAAAGTAGAGCTGCCAAAGTTGCATTTGCTTTAACTGTATTTGCAATTTTAATTCTTGCCTACTATTTAAATGCATATCTTTATATGCAAACCATTGCAATTATTTACTTTTTAATTGCAGTTATAGCACCTTTAATTTTTATTGCTATAAAATTATTTGGTGCTGAAACTAAATCGGATTTTAAATTAATAAGTAGGCTTCTTAAAATTGTAATGCTTTTAGGTATGCTATCTATGATTGTCTATTATTTTATCATTTAATATGCTTAAAGAAAAACTAAAAAACAGACATATAATTTTAGCTTCTGGATCACCAAGAAGGCAACAGTTTTTTAGAGACTTAGGATTAGATTTTGAAGTCCGATTAAAAGACACAAAAGAAGATTACCCTAATCGTTTAAAGCATTTTGAAATTAGCGACTATCTTGCGCAATTAAAGTCTTTACCTTTTTTAGACGAACTTAAAGAACACGAAATTTTAGTTACTAGCGACACCATTGTTTGGCATAAAGGCGTAGCATTAGGCAAACCTAGAAACAACGACGAAGCATTTGCAATGCTTAAATCTTTAAGCGATAATACTCACGAAGTAATCACATCTGTATGTGTACGTACTAAAATCTTTCAAAAAACGGTAAATGCAACTACAAAAGTGACATTTAAAGCGTTTACAGATGAAGAAATTTGGCATTACATTAAAACCTATTCGCCTTTAGACAAAGCTGGCGCTTATGGTATACAAGAATGGATTGGACAAATTGGTGTCACCAGTATTGAAGGTTCTTTTTTTAACGTTGTTGGTATGCCAACTCATCTTGTTTACAAAACGTTAAATACCATTGCAGAAGAGTTTTAAGATTGTAAATTTATACTACAATTTCTTACAACCATGCGATTAAAACTAACCACAATTTTACTTTTTTGTTTGTTTATTTTTGCTTGTAAAGAACAAAAACAAACTACACAAACGCCTGTAAAAATTTCGACTAAAAAAGAAGAAAAAAAGCTATCGCCAGCCTATAAACCTAACCAACAATTTAAAGATTATTGGTATGCTGGAAAAGCTGAAATTACTTCTTACAAACTAGAACAAGCGCGTTATGGCGAAATACATGACGGAAAAGCTGTTTTAGTTTACGTTACCGAACCTTTTTTACCAAATGTTCAAGTAAAAGCAGACCAGAAAAACCCTGAAAATGTTAGTGTTTTAAAATTGAATGCCACTAAAAAATTTAATACTGGTATTTATCCGTACAGCATAATGCAAAGCACATTTTATCCCGTTGCAAACAATCAGCACGCTTTAAAAGTTAGTGCTTCTATACAAGAATGGTACGGACAAGTATACACGCAAATTAATAACAGAGAGCAATTTGAAGTTACATCACATTCTTATTTTGAAGGTGAAGCTGATCAAAATTTCAACTTAGAAAAAACTGTTTTAGAAAACGAAATTTGGACGCAACTTCGTATTGATCCAAACAGTCTTCCTACAGGTGATTTTAAAATTATTCCAAGCTTAGAATACATTCGTTTAAAACATAAACCTTTAAAAGCTTATAACGCTTTCGCGGAACTATCTAAAGGAAAATACACGCTTTTAATTGAAGAATTGAATAAAACACTTACCATTAACTTCGAAAATAATTTTCCTTTCACCATTACAAGTTGGGAAGAAACTATTGACGGATTAACCACAAAAGCGACAAAACTTAATACAATAAATACAGCGTATTGGAATCAAAATAGCAATACAGATTTACCGTTAAGAAAATCATTGCAACTAGATTAACAATTCAGTTTTAAATCTATATTTACCAAAAATTTAATATATGTTTCAGCATTTACAAGACGAAATCTTAAAAACACTAGTCCTTCTAATTATTTTTATAATCATAAGATCTATTTTAAAAGTTTCAATTAAAAAAATAGGTCAAAAAAGTGGTATAAACGATGCTAGAATTGGATTAATTTCTAGATATTCTACCTTTACACTTATACTACTGTTTTTACTATTTCTTTCTTATATATTTGGCGCTACGTTAGAGAACTTAACTTTAGTTTTCTCATCTGTATTTGCTGTAATTGGTATTGGCTTATTTGCCATTTGGTCAATTTTAAGTAACATTACTTCTGGAATAATCATGTTTTTCTCGTTTCCTTATAAGGTTGGAGATAAAATAAAAATCCACGATAAAGATTCGCCTTTAGAAGGTATCATAGAAGATATTCGTGCGTTTCAGCTTCATTTAAGATTAGATAATGGCGACTTAGTGACGTATCCAAACAACTTAATTCTTCAAAAAGCTGTAACTTTAGTTCAGAAAGACGCAATTGAAGATTTTGGAGATTTCCATTAATTATGGCAAAAAAAAGACAAAAAAAACGCACGCAAAACTATAAAAAGCATTTAGGGCAAATTCCTGGAGCATTAGTATATACTGGTCAAAAAGAAGATACTAAATTACATTTACATGCTTTTGATTATACCGTAGATGATGTTCATGAAAAAGACCTTTCTAATATAGAAGAAGCGTTTGTTTTTAAAGACACACAATCGGTTACATGGATTAACTTAAATGGGTTAAATAACATAAACGAAATTGAAACTATTGGTAGTTATTACCAACTTCATCCTTTACTTTTAGAAGATATTGTAAACACATCGCAACGTCCAAAAATTGACGAGTATAAAAGCTACATCTTTATCGTTTTAAAAATGATGTATTACGATGATAATGAAACTATTATTTCTGAACAAGTTAGTTTTGTATTAGGTAAAAACTATGTATTAACTTTTCAAGAAGCCGAAGGTGATGTTTTTGAAAATGTTAGAGATCGCATAAGACACAAAAAAGGACGTATTAGAAATGAAGGATCGGATTACTTATTATACGCCTTAATAGATGCTATTGTAGACCATTATTATGCGATTATAGAAACTATGGGAAATAAAATTGAAGATCTTGAAGACGATCTTTTTAATGGAATTTCTCAAGAAGAAATCTCTCATCAAATTCAAGATTTAAAACGCGAAGTACTTAAAGTACGACGTGCTATTTTTCCGCTTCGCGAAATTATTGGACGTATAGAAAAAGATCCAAACAATTTAATAGACGAACAAACAACGCATTTTTTTAGAGACGTTTACGACCATATTATACAAGTCACAGAAAACTTAGATATTTATCGCGAAATGATTTGGAGTTTAATGGATATGTACATGACAACCATAAGCAACAAAATGAACGAAGTCATGAAGGTATTAACCATTATCGCAACCATTTTTATCCCATTAACTTTTATTGCTGGTATCTACGGGATGAACTTTGTTAACATGCCAGAACTACAATACAAATATGGTTATTATGTGGTTTGGGCTGTAATGATTCTTATTTTCTTAGCAATGTTGTACTACTTTAAACGTAAAAAGTGGCTTTAGGTTAGCTTTTAGCAAACGTAAATTATTTGTGACAATTCGTGTAATTCGTGTCAAAAAGAATAAAAGTTTTAGACATAATAATTAGCTTCAATTTTTAAATTTCTCACTTAAAAATAACGTTAAAAAAGGCTTAAAACAACTATTCCGCCAAGGCTATTATGTATATTTACCACAAACATAATTAACCTTAAACATGCTAAAAAAACTAGCTTCGCTCCTATTTATTTTTGTTTTGGCCTTGCCTTTACAAGCGCAACAACCCAAAAAACTTAATGCATCACAAATTCACGATGCTGTAAAAAAACTTAACTTTTTAGGTACTGTTTTATATGTAGCAGCTCATCCTGATGATGAGAATACACGTCTTATTTCTTACATGTCTAACCAAGTAAAAGCACGTACTGCTTACCTATCTTTAACTCGTGGTGATGGCGGACAAAACCTTATTGGTCCAGAAATTAGAGAATTATTAGGTGTTATACGTACACAAGAATTATTAGCTGCAAGAAGCGTAGATGGTGGCGAGCAACGTTTTAGTAGAGCAAACGATTTTGGTTACTCAAAACATCCTGAAGAGACTTTAGATATTTGGGACAAAGACCAAGTATTAAGCGATGTTATTTTAGCGATCAGACAATTTAAACCAGATATTATCATCAACCGTTTTGACCATCGTACACCTGGCACAACTCACGGTCATCACACAACTTCTGCGATGTTAAGCGTAGAAGCTTTTGATTTGGCAAATAACCCAAACATATATCCTGAACAAGCTAAAACTTACGGAACTTGGCAACCAAAACGCCAATTTTTTAATACCAGCTGGTGGTTTTATGGTAGTGAAGAAAATTTTGAAAAAGCAGACAAAAGCAAACTTTTAAATTTTGATATTGGCGTGTATTATCCTTCAAAAGGGTTATCAAATAACGAGATTGCAGCACTTTCTAGAAGTAAACATTTGTGTCAAGGATTTGGTGCTTTAACACAACGTGGATCGCAAACCGAATATATCGAACTTATTAATGGCGATTTACCAAACGACAAAAACAACCTTTTTGAAGGTATAGACACAAGCTGGAATCGCGTTAAAGGCGGAAAAACTATTGGAGATATATTAAAGAAAGTTGAGAAAAATTTCAATTTTGAAAATCCTTCAACACATATTAAAGACTTATTAATAGCAAGACAATTAATCCAACAATTAGATAATGAGTATTGGAAAAATTACAAAACTCAAGAAATTGAAGCTATAATTGAAGCTTGTTTAGGTCTTTATTTAGAAGCATCTGCTAGTACGCCAACTGCTTCTGCAGGAGAAACTATTACATTGAATATTGAAGCTGTAAACCGTAGCCCAATTAATATGGAATTAGTGTCTTATCAACTTTCTACGGACAAAATTGCGACTTTAAAAGCGCTTCCTTTAAAAAATAATGATAAGCAAAATGTAGAACAATCACTTACTATTCCTAAAAATATGCAACCATCTTCACCATATTGGCTGAATAAAAAAGGAACTTTAGGTATGTATAAAGTTGAAGATAAAAATTTAATAGGAAAGCCAGAAACACCAAGACCAATAAGCGTGACTTTCAATTTAACGATTAATAATCAACCGTTTTCTGTAACTAAACCTATTGTTTACAGGTACTCTAAACCAGATAAAGGTGAATTATATCGTCCGTTTGAAATCATTCCTGAAGCATCTGCAAAAATTTCAGAGAAAGTCATCATTTTTGATTCAGATCAACAAAAAGACATTTCGGTAATTGTAAAAGCTGGTCGTGATAATTTAAACGGTTTTGTTCAAATCGCACATCCAAACAATTGGTCTGTTTTTCCTGAAAAACAAAACATAGATATTAAATATAAAGGTGAAACACAAACACTGACGTTTACTGTTATTCCTCCAAAAAATCAAAACGAAGGACTGATAACGCCAATGGTTCATGTTGGTGAAGACGTTTACACGAAAGAATTAGTTGAAATTGATTACGAACACATTCCTTATCAAACCGTTGTACTTCCAAGCGAAAGCAAAGTGGTACGCTTAGACATAAAAAAACGAGGCGAAAACATTGCATATATTGAAGGTGCAGGCGATGTTGTACCAGAAAGTTTAAGACAAATTGGTTACAATGTCATGGTTTTAAAACCAGAAGACATCACTACTGAAAAATTAAGCGCTTTTGATGCTGTAGTTGTTGGAATTAGAGCGTATAACATCTTAGACGAACTTAAATTTAAACAGCAAATTTTATTCGATTTTGTAGAAAATGGTGGTAATATGATTGTGCAATACAATACAAGTCATCGACTAAAAGTAGATCAATTAGCGCCTTACACGTTACAATTATCCAGAGATCGTGTTACCGATGAGAATGCCGAAATCACTCTTTTAGCTAAAGATCATCCAGTTTTAAATTATCCAAACCAAATTACAAAAGCAGATTTTGAAGGTTGGACGCAAGAACGCGGTTTATATTTTCCAAACCAATGGTCTAACGAATTTACACCAATTTTATCCATGCACGATAAAGGCGAAACCGAAAAACAAGGTAGTTTGTTAGTCGCAAAACACGGTAAAGGCTATTATATTTATACAGGTCTTAGCTTTTTTAGAGAATTTCCTGCTGGTGTTTCTGGTGCGTACAGATTATTTGCTAATATGCTAAGTATAGGAAAAGACAATTTAAATAATAAAGAACAGTTTAAGGATTAAAGCGTCACCTCGAGCGCAGTCGAGAGGTCAAAAATATTTTAAATGAAAAAAAGCATTTTTATACTATTCTTTTTAGTTATTAAAATAAGTGCTGGATACAGTCAAACAAAAGCTGTTGTAATAGATAGTACCACTTCTAAAACTGTTCCTTATGTTAACATTTGGGTTGAAAATGAAAATAACGGTACTACATCTAATGATTATGGAGAATTTATTATAAATGAAACCGATTCAACAAAAAACATAGTTTTTTCTGCTATTGGATACAAAAGAAAAACAGTTCAAATTAGCCAAATAAAAAACATAATTTATCTTAAACCTGAAACTACAGTTTTAGAAGAAGTTGTTGTAACTAAAAAGAAAGAGTCTAAAAAAATAGTTATTGATAAATTCAAAAAATCAAAAATTCATTTTTATTATGGCTCAGGTAAAACACCATGGATGGTTGGAAAATACTTTCCTAATGAAGATAAATACTTAGACACTCCTTTTATAAAGGAATTTGCTTTTTTAACAAATTCAGAAATCGAAAACGCTAAATTCAATATTAGATTGTACGAATACGACAGTTTAAATTTTATCGGAAATTCTGTTTATGATAAAAACATAATCTCTTCAGTAAAAAAAGGAAAGAAAACAACAATTATTGATATTTCAGATTTAAATATAAAAATTCCTCAAAAAGGTCTAGTAGTTATTGTTGAGTGGTTAATTATAGAAGATAATAAAAGAGAGTTTACCGTAATCTCTGAAGGAAAAAGAAAAATGAAAATAGCTTACGCACCTATGTTTGGTGCTGTTGCTAAAAACACAAATAAACATGCAATGATTTATAGAGGTGAATGGATGAATTCATATAAAAATCCAAGTCAATCTATAAAAAATTATAAAGATAAATACAGTGAACTTGCTGTTTCTTTAACATTAACAAACTAAAAATGCAAAACCAACCAAAATACCAATGGAAACCAATGTACACCTTAGTACTATTGGCTAATATTTTATATTTAATCGCTTTTTATTTAATCACGTTATATTTTTAAAAAATGCAAACATTAGATTGGATTATTTTAATAAGTACATTACTAATCATAGTTATTTATGGTACGTACCAAACTAAAGGCAGTAAAAATGTTCAAGATTACTTAAAAGGCGGTAATACAACACCTTGGTGGACAATAGGTTTATCGGTTATGGCAACACAAGCCAGCGCAATTACGTTTTTAAGTACGCCAGGACAAGCATTCCATTCGGGTATGGGATTTGTGCAATTTTACTTCGGATTGCCTATTGCAATGGTTGTGATTTGTATGGTGTTTATCCCGTTATATCACAGATTAAAAGTCTATACGGCTTACGAGTTTTTAGAAAATCGTTTTGATAAAAAAACCAGAACACTTACTGCAATTTTATTTTTAATTCAACGTGGTTTAGCTGCTGGAATTACCATTTTTGCGCCTGCTATTATTCTATCGGCTGTATTAGGTTGGAATTTATTACTCCTAAACATCATTATTGGCGTTTTGGTAATTATATACACTGTTTCTGGCGGAACAAAAGCTGTAAACGTTACTCAAAAACACCAAATGGTTGTAATTTTTACAGGAATGATCATTGCGTTTGTTTTAATTATTAATCAACTTCCTAATGATATTACTTTTTCTAAAGCGCTTCAAATAGCTGGTGCAAGCGGTAAAATGGATGTTTTAGACTTTTCTTTCGATTTAAATAATAGATACACCGTTTGGAGTGGATTAATTGGTGGTACCTTTTTAATGTTGTCTTATTTTGGTACCGATCAAAGTCAAGTACAGCGTTATTTATCAGGTAAATCTGTAAAAGAAATGCAATTAGGTTTACTATTTAACGGACTTTTAAAAGTACCAATGCAGTTTTTTATTCTGCTAGTTGGTGTAATGGTTTTTGTGTTTTATCAGTTTAATGAATCGCCAATAAATTTTAATCCAACAGCAACCGAAGTCGTTTTAAACAGCGAATATTCTCAGGACTATCAAACACTTCAAAAGCAACAAAACGAATTATTTACTAAAAAACAACAAGCTATTTTCAATTATGTAAAAACTGAAAATAATGTAACTGCCAAAACTATTTCAGAATATAACACTAAAAGTGATGTTTTAAGAAGTGAAGCCCAAAAACTAATTGAAAAAGCTGGCGAATCAAAGAATTTAAAAGTAGAAAGTAATGATAAGGATTACGTTTTTATTCACTTTATATTAAACAATTTACCTAAAGGATTAATCGGATTATTATTAGCGGTAATTTTAAGTGCAGCAATGTCTAGTACCGCTAGCGAACTTAACGCTTTAGCAAGTACAACAACCATAGATTTATACAAACAACGTGTTGGAGAAAAATCTGAAAACGATATGGTAAAAGCTTCTAAAGGATTTACTTTACTTTGGGGAATTTTAGCAATTGGTGTTGCCTGCGTTGCCAATCTTGCCGAAAATTTAATTCAGTTAGTTAACATTATTGGTTCTATTTTTTACGGTAATGTTCTTGGTATTTTCTTGTTAGCATTTTTCTTCAAATCTATTAAAGCAAACGCTGTATTTATAGCAGCATTAATCACACAAGTTTTGGTCATTGGTTTATTCTTTTTAAATCAATTTGAAATTATCAACTTGCCATTTTTATGGTTAAATTTTGTTGGTTGCTTAATTGTTATGGTTATTGCTTTTATTATTCAATCCTTAATAAAACAAAAAACTTAATAATTAAATCATTTGTTTTTTTTAAGATTTTAAACTAACTTAAAGACAATTAATAAGTTAAAACCTTTGCAGCATGGAAAAATCTTTAATAATTGTATTTGCATTAGTCATCTTTTCGGCAATAGGTTTTGCGTATTCTGTATTCTTAAAAAGTTATGTCAAAACTTCGTTTGGCGAAAAATGGCTTCACCTTTGGAGTAACAAACTTTACTTTTGGCAAAGCACCATTTTTGTTAGTGCAGCGTTTACCTTTTTAATCATGTATCTTTTAAAATGGATTGATGTTTTGAATTTTTAGAATATCTTTGCTACCCATTTTAGCAAAGCCATGAGAATAGATATCATCACTGTTTTACCAGAATTACTTAAAAGTCCGTTTGAAGCATCCATTTTAAAACGTGCTATAGTAGCAGATTTGGTAGAAGTACATTTTCATAATTTAAGAGATTATACTACAGATAATTACAAAACCATTGACGATTATCAATTTGGTGGCGGCGCTGGCATGGTAATGCTTATAGAGCCTATAGATAAATGCATAAGCAAATTAAAATCGCAGCGTCAATATGACGAGGTTATTTATATGACACCAGATGGAGAAACCTTAAATCAAGGTATTGCCAACACCTTATCATTAAAAGAAAATATCATTATCCTTTGCGGACATTATAAAGGTGTAGACCAACGTGTACGCGATATGTTTGTTACTAAAGAAATATCTATTGGTGATTATGTGTTATCTGGCGGAGAACTTGGTGCGGCAGTACTTTGTGATACTGTAATACGATTAATTCCTGGTGTTTTAGGTAACGAAACATCGGCGTTAACAGACAGTTTTCAAGATAATTTATTAGCACCACCTATTTACACGAGACCACGTGATTACAATGGACATAAAGTACCAGAAGTCCTTTTTAGCGGTAATTTTCCAGAAATTGAAAAATGGCGAGAAGAACAAGCTTACAAACGTACAAAAGAACGAAGACCAGATTTATTAGATGAATAATGATTAATTATTTAATTGTGTAGTGAATCAAGAAAAAATATATCGAGAATTTTAAATAATCTTCAGTCATACATCATCTAACTTCAAACATTTTTCAACTTTTTACTTTTAACAAATAACTTTTTGCTTATATTTGCACCCAATTTCGGATTAACCTCTGGCGAAATACGTGAATGTTGTTCTGAATCAAACACTTAAACTTAAAATAAAGATGGAATCTTTAGTAAAATTTGTACAAGACGAATTTGTAACAAGAAACGATTTACCAGAATTTTCAGCTGGTGATACAATTACTGTTTATTACGAAATTAAAGAAGGTGCTAAAACTCGTACTCAGTTTTTTAGAGGTGTAGTTTTACAAAGAAGAGGTACTGGTACTTCAGAAACTTTTACAATTAGAAAAATGTCTGGAACAATTGGTGTAGAGCGTATCTTCCCAATTAACCTACCAGCATTACAAAAAATTGAAGTTAACAAAAGAGGTAAAGTTAGAAGAGCAAGAATCTTTTACTTTAGAGGTCTTACAGGTAAAAAAGCTAGAATTAAAGAAGCTAGAAGAAAGTAATTTACCACTTCAAATATTATATAAAAAGCCTAAACTTAATCGTTTAGGCTTTTTTAGTTATTAACTTTTGTTAATAACTCTGGTTTATAAACGGTTGATATCTAATTAGTTAAAAAGTTTGCAAACTTCCAAAAAAGATATACTTTAGTAAAACAATTAATAACAATATTAATTATTGGTTTCAATAAAATTGAATTTGATTTAGTTGTATTGTTTTTTGAGGTTTTGAAAATTACATGTGTAGTCGTGTAGATTGTAAAAATCATGAGATTTTAATTAGTACTTTATGTGAAAGCAGAAAGCAACTATTAAAATTGAAAGTTTTAAGTAATATAAAGATGCGAAAGCAAATTTAGAATGAACAAAGCAATGTTTTACGACAGTAATTTCATGAAAATTGAAATTAAAACAGTAAAACATCAAAAAAAACAATTACTATGTACATTTTGTAACAGGTCAATACATTTTGAAAGTTACCCAAATGTACTATTGATTTAACAAGTGCGAAGACAGAAAAGATGTAAAACGTAGTTTTGGATCGATTTAATGAAAATTAAATAAGTTAACGCCAAAAGTTATTTCAAAAAAGCCATAGCAATTATAGTTTAATCTATAGTGTTATGGCTTTTGTTTTTTGTATTATTACATTTATAAAACTTAAAAAACAATGCCTCTACCCTATATTGCAGACCAAGAATATAAAAATACAGACTTTACAATTGACCAAATAGAAAAAGCAGAATACGATAATTGCACATTTATAAATTGTAATTTTGAAAGCTGCTACCTATCTACTATTAGTTTTTTAGACTGTACATTTGAAGATTGTAATCTAAGCAATATAAAAGTAAAAGATACTACATTTAAAGATGTTACATTTTTAAACTGTAAAATGCTTGGCGTATTATTTTCAGACTGTAATCAGTTATTATTTTCTGCAAGTTTTATAGATTGTGTTTTAAGCTTTTCTTCATTTTATAAAATCAAATTAATTTCAGGAACATTTAAAAGCTGTAATTTTGATCAAGTAGACTTTACAGACGCAAATTTATCAAAAAGTAATTTTGATGATTGCGACTTTATTAACGCCGTTTTTTATAATACCAACTTAGAACAAGCTAATTTTACAACTGCAATAAATTATACAATTCATCCAGAGCAAAATAAAATTAAAGGTGCTAAATTTTCAAAAGCGCAAATAGAAGGTCTCTTACGTAGTTACAAAATTAAGATTTCTTAAAAATCACTCATTTTTTTATCAATTTCGTAATATTATAAAGCTCTAAATATCATCGTTATAATAAAACGTTAAGAGCAAAATTTCACTTTAAAAAACCTCTTGTTTTTCGTATATTCGTCAAGCTTAAAAATTAACTAACATACAAACTGTTTTTATGTCAAATTCACCAAAAATTATATATACAATAACAGATGAAGCGCCAGCTTTAGCAACACGCTCTTTTTTACCAATCGTTAAAGCTTTTACTGCCTCTTCTGGTGTAGAAGTAGAAACTAGAGATATATCTTTAGCTGCCAGAATATTAGCTGTTTTTCCTGATTTTTTAACCGAAGCACAACGTGTGTCTGATGATCTTGCTTTTTTAGGCGAATTAGCAAAAACACCAGAAGCTAATATTATAAAATTACCAAATATTAGTGCTTCTATTCCTCAATTAAAAGCAGCGATTAAAGAACTTCAAGCAAAAGGGTATGCAGTACCTAATTATCCTGAAGAAGCAACAACTGCAGAAGAAAAAGACGCAAAACAACGTTACGATAAAATAAAAGGTAGTGCTGTAAATCCAGTGTTACGTGAAGGTAACTCTGATAGACGTGCGCCAAAAGCTGTAAAAAACTACGCTAAGAAAAACCCACATTCTATGGGCGCATGGCGTAAAGATTCTAAGTCGCATGTTGCTACAATGACTGAAGGTGATTTTGCACACAACGAGCAATCTACAACGTTTAGTAAAGCAACTACTGTAAAAATACAACATACAGATACAAATGGTAACACTACCATTTTAAAAGATAATTTACCAGTGCTTGAAGGCGAAATTATGGACGCAACTGTAATGAGCAAAAAGGCATTATTAGAATTTTTAGATGCGCAAGTAAAAGATGCAAAAGATAATGGTATTCTTTTCTCTTTACACATGAAAGCAACTATGATGAAAGTTTCTGACCCAATTATATTTGGTCATGCAGTAAGAGTATTTTTTAAAGATGTTTTTGCTAAACATGGTGAAACTTTTGAAAAAATAGGTGTAGATGTAAATAACGGATTTGGTAACTTATTAAGTAACTTATCTGAATTACCTGAAGACAAACAAAAAGAAATTTTAGCCGATATTGATTCTGCGTTTGCTAATAATCCAGACTTAGCAATGGTAGATAGTGATAGAGGCATTACAAACCTACATGTACCTAGTGATGTAATTATAGATGCATCTATGCCTGCTATGATTAGAAACTCTGGTCAAATGTGGAATAAAGCAGGAAAATCTCAAGATACAAAAGCTGTTATACCTGATAGTAGTTATGCAGGAATTTATACAGCAACAATAGATTTTTGTAAAGAAAATGGTGCATTTGATCCAACAACAATGGGTACAGTTCCAAATGTTGGTTTAATGGCTCAAAAAGCAGAAGAATATGGATCACATGATAAAACTTTTGAGATTTCTTCTAACGGTAAAGTAGAAATAATCGATGCCGATGGTAACACAGTTACTAGTCACGATGTAGAAGCTGGAGATATTTGGAGAGCTTGTCAAGTTAAAGATTTACCTATTCAAGACTGGGTTAAATTAGCAGTAACTCGCGCAAGAGCTACAGGTTGGCCAGCAGTATTTTGGTTAGACGAAAACAGAGCTCATGATGCACAATTAATTAAAAAAGTAAATACGTATTTAAAAGATCACGATACAGACGGATTAGAAATTCATATCCTTTCTCCAATTAAAGCAACAGAATTTACTTTAAAAAGAGTAAAAGCTGGAAAAGACACCATATCTGTAACAGGTAACGTATTACGTGATTACTTAACAGATTTATTCCCTATTTTAGAACTTGGTACTTCTGCAAAAATGTTATCTATCGTACCATTAATGAATGGTGGTGGATTATTTGAAACTGGAGCTGGTGGATCTGCACCAAAACACGTACAACAATTTGTAGAAGAAAACCATTTACGTTGGGATAGTTTAGGTGAATTTTTAGCACTTGCTGTATCTTTAGATCACTTTAGTGAAGTAAACAATAATCCTAAAGCAAAAGTTTTAGGTGACGCATTAGATGTAGCTACAGAAAAACTTTTAGAAAACAAAAAAGGACCTTCTAGAAAAGCTGGTGAAATTGATAACCGTGGTAGTCATTTTTACTTAGCAATGTATTGGGCAGAAGCTTTAGCTAATCAAGATAAAGATGCGAGTTTAAAAGCTCAATTTGAGCCAGTTGCTTTAACATTTAAAGCCGAAGAAAATACAATTATAAAAGCATTAAATGACATTCAAGGTAAAGCTGTAGAAATTGGTGGTTACTACGAACCTACAGACGAACTTGCTGATGCAGCAATGCGCCCAATCAAATTATTTAATAATATTTTGAAAGAAATATAATTACTTAATACAAAATAATAAATTGATAAAAGCTCCTATTACAGGAGCTTTTTCTTTATTTTTACTTAAAAAATTGAAATGAATTTAAAGCTAATACTTACCATAGCATTTTTTATTCAATTATCACTGCAAGCTTTTGCTCAAGAAAAATTCACATTAAGCGGAACTATATCTGATTTCAATACTAACGAGTCTTTAATTTCAGTAAACATTATTATTCCTGAATTAAACACAGGAACAACTACTAACGAGTATGGTTTCTACTCTATCACATTACCAAAAGGTAATTACAATGTGATTATTTCTTATTTGGGTTATGCTGAAACTTCAGAAACTATTAATCTTAATGAGGATATAATTAAGAATTTCAGTCTAACAGAATCTGTAGAAAATTTAGACGAAGTTATTATCACCGAAAATATAGAACGACTAAATATTAGAAAACCGCAAATGAGTGTTAACGCTCTTAAAGCGTCTACAATTAAAGAAATACCTGTTGTACTTGGTGAACCTGATGTTATAAAAGCCATAACTTTATTACCTGGTGTTACAAATGCTGGTGAAGGTAGTTCTGGATTTAATGTTCGTGGTGGCGCTGCAGATCAAAATTTAATTTTATTAGATGAAGCTACTGTGTTTAATTCGTCGCATTTATTTGGATTTTTCTCTGTATTTAATCCAGATGCAATCAAGGATATAAAACTATATAAAGGTGGTATTCCTGCAAGATATGGCGGAAGAGTTTCTTCTGTTTTAGATATTTACCAAAAAGAAGGTAATAGTAAAGCGTTTCATGCAAATGGTGGTATTGGTATCGTGGCTAGTAGATTATTAGCCGAAGGTCCTTTAAAAAAAGATAAAGGTGCCTTTTTATTTGGTGGTAGAAGTAGTTATGCCCATTTATTTTTACCGCTTTTTGATTTAGATAACGTAGCCTATTTTTATGATTTAAATACCAAACTTAATTATAAATTAAACGACAATAATAATATTTATCTTTCTGGATATTTTGGTAGAGATGTTTTTAGAATTTCTGATAGCTTTGATAATACCTATGGAAACACGGTTTTAAATTTTAGATGGAATCACTTATTCTCTGATAAGTTATTTTCTAATATGTCATTGATCTATTCGGATTATTATTACGGACTTAACCTAAATTTTGTCGAATTTAATTGGGATTCGGGCATTAAAAATTTCAATTTTAAATACGATTTCAAACATTACATCTCAAATAATTTTAAACTTCAATATGGATTAAATAGTATTTATTATAAGTTTAATCCTGGAGATATTAAGCCTTCTACACCTACTTCTGGTATAAACCCATTTAAATTAACAGATAAATTTGCATTTGAAAATGCGATATATATTGATGCTGAACATGACCTATCGGAAAAACTATCTGTAAATTATGGTTTAAGACTTAGTTCTTTTTTGCGTTTAGGCCAAAATGAATTAAATATTTACGAAAATAATCAAGCTGTAATATTTAATGAAGATTTTCAAATTTATGAAAAAGCAGATCCAATTGGTACAGAAAATTTTAGTAAAAGTGATGTAATGAAATCATTTTTAAATTTAGAACCAAGATTAGCTATAGCCTACCAATTGGATAAAAACACATCAGTTAAAGCAAGTTATAATAGAATGTCGCAGTATTTACACTTACTTTCCAATACTACATCTCCAACGCCTTTAGATGTTTGGACACCAAGTGGCAGTTATGTAAAACCTCAATTATTAGATCAATTTGCGATAGGTTATTTTAAATTATTAAAAGAAAATAATTACTCATTAGAAATAGAAGGTTTTTATAAAACAATTAAAAACCGAATTGATTATATAGACGGCGCAGATTTAATTGCAAATAATGCAATTGAACAAATAATTTTAAATGGTAAAGCTAGAGCTTATGGTTTAGAACTACTATTAAAAAAAAATGAAGGAAAATTAAAAGGTTGGATAGCTTATACTTTATCAAAATCTGAACAAAAAACACCTGGTAGAACACCTACCGAAACTGGAATTAACAACGGTAATTGGTATAATACAGCTTATGATAAAACACATGATTTATCTTTAGTAGGAAGTTTTGATTTAAATGAAAAATGGACTTTAAACGGAAATTTTATTTTTCAAACAGGTCAACCAGCTACATTTCCTAATGGACAGTATCAATATTCTGGATTAACCATACCAAGTTATAATAATAGAAATTCCGACAGATTACCTAATTATCATAGAATTGATATTGCTGCAAATTACACACCAAAACCAAATAAGAATA